>JAGHRV010000003.1 GCA_018066175.1 Candidatus Colicola equi
GTCCTGCGGTAAACAATTAATTTATATCATTTATAACCAATTAAAATTTACAATTATGAAGTACCAATGTGTATGTGGGTACATCTACGACGAAGCGGTCGAACCCATCCGATTCAATGACCTTCCCAAGGATTGGAAATGCCCGATATGTGGCGCTGGTAAAGATGCCTTTACCCCTCTGTAATCAATCTCTGATTGCCATTAAACTAACCATTTTTAAACCTTAACTTTTATGATTTCAAAGAAACTTTCTGCGGCTATTAATGCCCAAATCAATGCTGAACTGTGGTCCTCATACCTCTATCTGAGTATGTCTAATTGGTGCCAAAGTGCCAACTACGAAGGTATGGCACATTGGTTCCGTCTGCAAGCTCGAGAGGAACAGGACCACGCTGATATTTTTTCCCGTTACTTGGTTCAACAGGGTGACAAGGTCATCCTGCAACCTATTAATGCAGTCCCGAACGAGTGGGGAAGTCCAGTGGACCTCTTTATTGATGCGCTTAGACATGAAGAAAAAGTGTCTAAACTGATTGCCCAACTGATGAAAATGGCTGTACAGGAGGAAGATTTTACTACGCAAAGTCGCTTGCTGTACTTCATTGATGAACAGGTAGAAGAGGAAGACTCCTTCCGTACTATCGTGGCTGAATTACAACAAATCGGAGCATGTGAGTGCGGCTGCGGTTTACGTATGCTGGACGATAAACTCCATCAACGTGCTAACTGACAACTGAGTACTGAACACTGACAACTGATTACTGATTATGAATCCATTATTTATTCTTCCTTTACTGGGATATAACTTCGGTGATGTAGCACCTGTTATGAGTGCAGCTACGATTGAAACCCATTACACCAAACATGCTCAGGCGTATTTTGATAACCTCAACCGTTTAGTGCCGGGTACTGAATGGGATAATGCTTCTGGTAAAAGGTCCTTGGAAGATATCGCCCGCGAGGCGACTACGGGACCTATTGCTCAGAATGCCGGTCAGGCTTGGAATCATGTTATGTTCTTTGAGCAGTTCCGTCCAGCGTCTCAGCCCAATCAGCCTTCAGATGATCTGCTTGCGTTAATTAACCAATCGTTTGGGTCGTTGGAAGGGCTACGTGCTGAGTTCAAGCAGGCTGCTACCTCCCTTTTTGGCAGTGGCTGGGTGTGGCTTGTCATGGATGCCGAAGGTGCTTCCGAGCATGCCAATACTACCTCCGGTGATAGACGGCTATTCATTCAAAAGTGCTATAATGACGATAATCCATTGCGTCACGGACTCAAACCGATTTTAGTGGCTGATGTATGGGAGCACGCTTATTACTTGGACTATCGCAATCGCCGTGGCGATTATATTGATAACTTGTGGCAAGCCATTAACTGGCAAGTCATCGCCGATAGACTATAGGTCTTGGTGGAGCCTCCTGACGCTCTGGTAAATAAAAAATGGCAATTTCTTCACGAAGTTGCCATTTTTTTTTGCACATATGGAAAAAAAGTATTACCTTTGCAGCGCGAAATGAGAAATGAGAAAGAAAATATACCGGAGGCCTCCAAGCACTATTGGAATATCCAGATTTCGCCTAAGGATCACCTTCTGACATTGGATTGGAAGGAGATGTGGCGGTATCGTGATATGTATTGGCTGTTCGTGATGCGCTCGTTCAAAACTGCCTATAAACAGACTATATTAGGTCCATTGTGGTTCCTTATCACACCTGTTTTGTCGGTTATCGTGTATGTGGCGGTGTTTGGCGGTATCGCTAATATCCCTACGGATGGCGTTCCGCCGGCTTTGTTCTACCTGTTAGGCATATCGGTGTGGGGCTATTTCGCTTCATGTCTTAGCAGCACCGGTAACTCGTTCGTGAGCAATGCCGATATATTTGGTAAGGTCTATTTCCCTCGTCTGATTATGCCTTTGGTGGCGGTGACGGTGAATGTACTCAGTTTCCTTATCCAGTTGGCCATTTTCTTTGCCTTCTATATCTACTACCGTATCTATCCTATGGAAGGTATGGCGTTGCAGATGCATTGGCATGTCCTATTATTCCCCATTCTGATGTTTATCTTAGCCATGATGGCAGTGGGATTCGGTATGATTGTGTCTAGTATGACCACTAAGTACCGCGACCTGCAAATAGCCTTCGCTAAAATCATCAGTCTATGGGTTTATATCACACCGGTTATCTATCCGTTATCCATGGTAACTAACCCTAAACTGCACTTAGCCATGTCCCTTAACCCCGTTACACCTATCATCGAGGCTATCAAGTACTCGCTGCTGGGAGTAGGGCAGTTCTCATGGCTGTGGCTGGGCTATTCGGTGCTGATGACCGCTATTTTGCTTATTATAGGCTTAATGCTATTCAATAAAGTACAAAAATCGTTTATGGATACAGTGTAGGGGGGCGTAGAGCGTTGAACGTTTAGCGTTTAGAGTTGTTTATTGTATATTGCATATTGCATATTGCATATTGTATATTGCTAATTGCTAATTGATGATAGATAAAGATATAAATAGTACTGAGGTGCCTAATGGCACCTGGACGACGGTGATTTCGCCGAAGGAGCGTCATCGTGGTTTAGGGCTGAAGGAGGTTTGGCAGAAGCGGTATCTGTTGTGGCTCTTTGTGAAAAGAGACATAACGGTGCAGTTCAAACAAACCATCTTCGGTATGGGCTGGTACTTCATCTCGCCGCTTTTCTCTACGATTATCTATATGGTGGTGTTTGGACGCATCGCCTCTATTCCTACCGACGATATTCCGCAGCCGATTTTCTACCTGAGTGGCGTATGTCTATGGGAGTATTTCTCGTTATGTCTAACATCTGTCTCTACTACTTTCCAAACCAATTCAGGACTATTTGGTAAGGTCTATTTCCCCAGATTAGTTACGCCTTTATCCGTTTGTATAGGTAAACTCTTCCGTTTTGGATTGCAACTCAGTACATTCGTTATTGTCTATATCTACTTTGTGCTACGTGGAGTGCATCTATGCCCCAACTGGTACCTGCTGCTCTTCCCCGTTATCGTGGCTTGTATGATAGGCATAGCCATGGGATTAGGATTGATGGTATCCAGTATGACCACTAAGTACAAGGATCTAGTGAATTTCTTCCCGACCTTTGTATCACTATGGATGTACGCCACACCTATCGTCTATCCGCTCAGTTACGTCACTAATCCCACCTTGCATCAAGTGATGCTGCTCAATCCCATGACCCCGCTCGTGGAAGCCTTCAAATACGGCGCTTTCGGTGCAGGATCATTCTCATGGATGAGCTTCGGTTATGCGGTGCTATGCACAATCGTCTTACTCGTGATAGGTATAGCGATGTTCAATCGCAAGCAGAAATTCTTTATTGACACTATCTAATCGCTTTGCCGGAGTATTTACTACATTATATTTGGCAGCAAGGACTCTTTCTTGCCTATCCTCAAACCACTACTGATGGTCGTTCGGTAGAGGTGCTTTCTACAGGTCGGCATAACCATGATGCCGGTCCGGATTTCACGGATGTACACTTGCGCATAGATGGTGTAGATCTGTATGGTCAGATTGAGATTCACGTCGCATCGTCGGATTGGCATCGTCATCATCACGATACCGACCCTGCTTACGACCATATCCTGCTGCATGTAGTGCGCAAGGCCGATAAAGAGGTGTTTAACTCGCAAGGGCAGCCGGTGCCTCAACTCGAATTGACCTATGACGAGAAAGACTATGTCGGTCACTTGCTGCATGATGCCATGCTGATGGATTCGGCTTGGGCTACGCATCGCTGCGCTCAGTCGATATTGACCGATCCGTCGCTGATTACCATGGGATGGAAGCAGACGCTGTTGGAAAGACGACTGCAATGCAAAACCGAGTCGATTGAACGGCTACTAACGGTATCGCATAATGATTGGAACACCGCTTTCTATGTGTCACTTGCGCACGCGTGCGGGTTTCATATTAATGGTGTACCCATGGAGATGTTAGCTTTGGCTACACCCTTGTCCGTGCTGTATAAGCACCGCTCTTCTTTGGAACAACTGTCGGCTATTTTGTTAGGACAGGCAGGAGTATTAGACCCCAACGATCCGCGCTATCGTGAATATACGTTCCTACGCACTAAGTTTGGACTGACCCCCATCAATCCTACTTTATGGAAGCATAGCCGCATGCGCCCCATCTCGCATCCTGCCGTTAGAGTGCAACAACTGGCGATTATCATTCATGATACGGAGTTCCTTTTCAGTCAATGTATGGAAACCAAAGACGTAGATACCTTACGCTCTTTCTTCCAATCCTCCGGAATGGGCAAGAGCAGCGTAGACGGACTCATCATCAATACCGTGGCACCCTTCCTGTATGCTCGCGGACAAAAGACGCAGGCAATGCACCTGCTGCATGCGCTGCCGGCTGAGTCCAATCGAATCATACGACAATGGCAAACACTGGGTCAGACCGTTACGGATGCTTTTGATTCGCAAGCTCTGATCCATCTCTATACCACATGCTGCGAACAAGGGCAATGCTCCTCGTGCGCAGTGTGGTCAGAGTCAGTAATTAAACAATCTTAGCGGGAATGAGTTTCTCGCGGATATTGATGTAGATAGTCGTATCTTTAGCCGCAAAGGCTTTCTGAACATATCCCATACCAATACCCACTTTGGTGGTAGGCAACATGATACCGGAGGTAACGTGACCAATCTCGTGACCTTCTGCATCGCAGATAGGATAACCGTTACGAGGAATAGCACGCTCCTGCATCTCAAAATGCACCAACTTACGGGTTATGCCTTCGGCTTTTTGCTTGAGCAAATACTCCTTATCAATAAAGTCCTTGGCATCAAACTTGGTAATCCAGCCTAATCCTGCCTCTAATGGTGAAGTGGTATCATCGATGTCATGACCGTATAGGCAGTACCATTTCTCCAAGCGCAAACTATCTCGAGCACCTAAGCCAATGGGGGCTAACCCAAATTCCTTACCTACTTCAAACAAAGCATTCCAAATCTGAATACCATCTTCTTTCTTGAAGTACAACTCAAAGCCTCCGGCTCCGGTATAACCTGTGTTACTGAGTATAACGCCCTGAATACCGGCAAAGGACCATTCACGGAAAGCATAATAAGGAATGGCACTTAAATCGGCATCCGTCAAGCGTTGTAATAACTCAGTGGCCTTAGGACCCTGAACGGCTAATTGACCGTATTTATCCGAAGCATTTTCTAAGGTCAGACCTTGCGGATAACGCTTAGCCTGCTCGGTGCACCATGCCCAGTCCTTATCTATATTGCCGGCATTAACAACCAATAAGTACTTAGTCGTGGAGTATTTATATATAATAAGGTCATCTACAATACCGCCCTTGCCATTGGGGAAACATGTATATTGCGCCTTACCTGCATCTAATTTAGATACATCGTTGGTGGTGATGTACTGCAAGAAATCCAGGGCCTTCTCGCCCTTAACCCAGAACTCACCCATGTGACTAACATCAAATACACCTACGCCCTCACGAACGATACGGTGCTCCTCCTGAATCCCCGTCGGGTACTGGATAGGCATATTAAAACCTGCAAACTCGGCCATGCGGGCTCCGAGTGAAATGTGAATGTCTGTAAATGGAGTTGTTTTTAACATAGTATAGAAAATTTAGTTGTTATAATACAATATTCATATCTTGTTCCCTGCCGTCTATAAACGCCAATATATTGTCGCTCACGTTCTCGCACATAGCGATTCGTCCTTCCCACGTGCCTGTGCCTACATGCGGTGAAAGCACTACATTGGGCATCGTTAATAATTCAGGGGATACGGCAGGTTCATGTTCATATACATCCATAGCAGCTCCGGCAATCACACCTTGCTGCAAGGCTCGCACCAGGGCTTGTTCGTCTATATGCGCCCCGCGAGCAGTATTGATAAGGTAGGCGGTGCGTTTCATCTTACTTAGTGCCACTTCGTCAATGAGATGATGCACTTGTGGCGTGTAGGGTAGGTTAAGACTGACAAAGTCGCTTTGGGTCAGTAAATCGTCCATACTGACATACTGATAACTGCAGTCGGACTTGATATGACGGTTATGGTAGATAATGCGCATTCCAAATGCCTCGGCTCTGCGTGCCAAAGCCATACCGATACGTCCTAATCCGATAATGCCTAATGTGCTACCATATAAAGTATGGCTTAGGTTATTCATTACCCCAAAAACGGGTGGGGTATCGGAACGCATCTGATGGTCAAGTTCCACCGTGCGTCGCGCCAAAGATAGCATCAGACTAAATGCCAATTCAGCCGTAGGTTCAATCACCGGCTCCGGAGTGTTGGTCACGCGGATGCCACGCTCACGACATGCGTCCAAGTCAATATTATTAAATCCTACGCCAAAATTAGCCACTAATTTCAACTGCGGCATACGTTCCAAGAGGGCCCGAGTAACAGGATAATCAAAGGTAGCAACCAATACATCAGCCTGCGGCGCAAAGTCCTCGGCTGACAGCAATTGATGTCCGCTTAATCGCGAAAAACCTTCCCTTGGAAGAGATGTAGTAAATGCAATTATCATAAATTGTTTGCAAAATTACAAAATAATTTGCATATTTCAAAATTTTTTTGTACTTTTGCGGGAAAATTCCAAATATCATGAAAGAACTTAATATTAAGACCACTATTTTGTCCTATCAATGGGATGAATTATCAAAGGAAGATCAGGAATTGTTGCAGGCTGCTAAGGATATGACCAAAAACTCATATAGTCCTTATAGCCAATTCCAAGTAGGAGCAGCAGCTCGTTTAGCTGATGGTCATGTCGTTAAGGGATGTAACCAAGAGAATGCAGCGTATCCCAGTGGCTTATGTGCCGAGCGCACCACACTGTTTGCGGCGAATGCTAACTTTCCTACTACACCGGTGATGTCGCTAGCTATTGCATGTCATACTCAAGGCCATTTCACCGAGAATCCGGGTGCTCCTTGTGGTGCATGTCGTCAAGTCATGCTGGAAACAGAACATCGCTACAACCAACCAATGCGCGTGCTGTTGTATGGCGAAAAAGCCACGTACGTCTTTAAGTCCGCCAGCGACCTGCTTCCGATTGGGTTCTTTGCTGAAGATTTGGAAGGATAACCGATTCATTCGTGAAAAAGCTTGATCTATACATGTTGAGGAACTTCATGGGGTTGTTCCTGCTTACCTTCATGATTTGTTGTTTCATCCTCTTGATGCAGGTGCTTTGGGCCCGCATCAACGATATCGTGGGGAAGGGTGTGGAGATAACCGTGCTATTAGAGTTCCTCGTTTATGCCGTAGCCTCTGTGGTGCCTTTGGCACTGCCTTTGGCTATTTTATTGGCCAGTTTGATGACCTTTGGTAACTTAGGTGAGAAATTCGAACTGACTGCCATGAAAAGTGCCGGAGTCAGTCTATTCCGCATTATGCGTCCCCTCACTATCTTTATTGGTATCATCTGTATAGGGGCTTATTTCTTCTCCAACTATGTGCTACCTAAGAGCCAAACTAAACTATGGGCATTGGTGTTCTCGCTAAGGCAGAAAGCACCGGAATTGGATATACCTGTAGCGGAGTTCTATTCCGGACTAAGCGGATACAATATATACGTTGGTAAGAAAGACGTGCGGTCCGGATTATTGCACGATATCATGATCTATGATTATTCCAATGGCTTTGAGGACGCTTCGGTTACGCTAGCCGATTCCGGACGAATAGCCTTTACGGCGGATAATCAGTATATGCTGCTGCGGCTGTATAACGGCGAGAGTTTTGAGAATCTCAACCAGCAGGAACAACGCACTCTGGATAGTCGAAACGTGCCTTATCGCCGTGAGACCTTTGGTTCCAAGCAACTGCTAATAGACTTTAATACCGAGTTCACTCGTTTTGACGAGAGTGTGATGCAAGACCAGCATGTGAGCAAGAACGTCACACAACTGCGTCAGTCCATTGATTCGGTGGGGGCACTCAGCAAAGCGCGTGCCCGCGAGCAAGGGGATCGTATGGTGAATAGCCGTTATTTCGGTCGGGAATGGTGCAGTGGACGCGAATTGAGTCCCATAGCAGAAGAGATGAAAGAGGAATATAACATCACCAACCTGGCTACTTCATTAACTGCTTTTCAGATGCGCCAAGCCATGAATATCGCTGTGGACAAAGCGCGTGTGATGCGGGACGCTATTCAGTATAACGCAGTCATGCTGGATGATTATGACCGCTATGTGCGCAAGCATGCTATTGAGTTACATCGTAAGTTCACTCTCTCCTTTGCCTGCCTGATTTTCTTCTTTATCGGCGCTCCCTTAGGTGCGATTATTCGCAAGGGTGGATTAGGCGCTCCTATCGTCATCAGTGTAGTAATGTTCATTATCTACTACATCATTGATAATACTGGTTATAAGATGGCTCGCGAAGCCTTGTGGCCTGTATGGCAAGGTATGTGGCTCAGTTCAGCCGTGCTTTTGCCTATCGGTGTGTTCCTGACCGTTAAGGCGGCTACTGACTCAGGACTATTCAATCCTGAAGTATGGCTCAAAGTATGGGAGAAGGTGACGACCGGCATCAAAACCAGGTATCAACAATTACGAAATAAGTAATACAAGATATGAATCTAACAGAACGTTTTTTGAAGTATGTGTCTATCTGGACGACCTCCGATGATAGCACGCATACTACTCCTTCTACCGCACGTCAATTAGACTTAGCTAATTACCTTAAAGGTGAGTTGGAACAGATAGGTATGACCGAGGTGACCCTCGATCAGAATGGTTACGTAATGGCTACCTTGCCGGCTAATACATCCAAGCCTAAACCTACATTGGGCTTTATTGCACACATGGATACTGCTCCGGACGCCAGCGGTGAGGATGTTAAGGCTCGCATAGTGACTAACTATGACGGAAAGGACATTGTGCTCAATCCTGATAAGAACATCGTTCTGCAGGTAAGTCAATATCCGGAAATACGCAATTACATAGGTCAAGATATCATCGTTACGGATGGTACGACACTGCTTGGCGCGGACGATAAAGCCGGCATAGCCGAGATTGTAACCGCTATGGAGTACCTAATCCAACATCCTGAAATAGAACATGGTAAGATCCGTGTCGGTTTTACGCCGGATGAAGAGATAGGTGAGGGACCGGACCACTTTGATGTGGCTGCTTTTGGCGCAGACTGGGGATATACAATGGATGGCGGTGCTATCGGCGAATTGGAGTTTGAGAACTTCAACGCTGCCGGACTAAAAGTGCACGTACATGGTATCAATGTGCATCCGGGCTATGGGTATCAGAAAATGAAGAATGCCCAACTCATTGCGCATCAGTTTATCGCTATGTTGCCGGAGAACGATATACCGGCTAAGACTCGTGATTACGAAGGATTCTTCCATCTTACGTCTATGTCAGGTTCGGTAGAGGAGGCTACGTTATCCTTCATCATCCGTGATCATGACCGCATCCGTTTTGAGGAACGCAAACAAACGGTTATACAGATTCAAAAGACGCTGAACCGCCAATATGGCGACGGAACAGTGGAGATTGAACTCAAGGACCAATATTATAATATGCGCGAGAAAATAGAGCCATGTATGCATGTCATTGACCTGGCTATGGCTGCTATGACCGAGGCCGGCGTTACACCCAAGGTACAACCGATTCGTGGTGGAACAGATGGAGCACGACTCAGTTTCATGGGACTGCCTTGCCCGAATATATTTGCCGGAGGAGAGAACTTCCACTCGCGCTTCGAATATGCCCCCATACAAAGTATGGAAAAGGCTATGCAAGTAATAATCAATATTATTCAGTTAGTTAAGTAATGGATAAGATAGAAGAAGCCTTATTGGATTTCCGAAATGGGCAATTCGTAATCGTAGTGGATGATGAGGATCGTGAGAACGAAGGCGATTTTATCATTGCAGCCGAAAAAATAACACCGGAGAAGGTGAACTTCATGCTTCAGCATGGACGTGGTGTACTATGTGCACCTATCTTAGAGAGTCGCTGTGCTGAATTAGGTTTGATTCACCAAGTGGCGAATAACACCAGCATGTTAGGCACTCCCTTTACGGTTACTGTGGATAAGTTAGAAGGTTGCACGACCGGTGTCAGCGCACACGACCGCGCTGCTACTATCTTGGCTTTGGCGGATGAACGGTCCACGCAAGATACGTTTGGTCGGCCGGGACATATCAATCCGCTTTATGCCAAGCATCGCGGTGTGTTGGAACGTGCCGGACATACCGAGGCTGCCATTGACTTATGCCGATTAGCCGGAGTCAAACCTGCCGCTGCGCTCATTGAGATAATGAACGAAGATGGAACGATGGCGCGACTGCCACAATTAGAAGAGGTGGCTAAGCAATATAACCTCAAACTGATTTCTATAAAGGATCTGATTGCATACCGCATGAAGCATCCGTTATCGAAGGATAATCGAAACATCATCGAAACATCATCGAAACATGATCCTAAGATGAACGTTATGTTGGAGCGTGGGGAAACAGTCTTCTTACCTACTGCATACGGTGAGTTCCAATTAACTCCTTTCCGCGACCTGACTACCGGATTGGAACACGTGGCATTAACCAAAGGCGAGTGGCAAGAGAATGAACCTATCCTCTGTCGAGTACATTCCAGTTGCGCTACAGGAGATATCTTCGGCAGTCGTAAATGTGAGTGCGGCGAACAACTGCATAAAGCCATGCAGATGATTCAGGAACAAGGACAAGGTATTCTGGTTTATATGAATCAGGAGGGTAGAGGAATAGGATTGATGAATAAGATTCGTGCATATAAACTGCAAGAACAAGGCGAAGATACCGTTGAAGCCAATGTACACCTGGGATTCAAACCGGATGAAAGAGACTATGGAGTAGGGGCTGAAATACTGCGTCAGATGGGGGCAAAAAAGCTTAGATTGATGACGAATAACCCCGTTAAACGAATTGGTCTGGAAAGTTATGGCATAGAAATTGTAGAGAATATACCAATAGAGATTGCTCCCAATCCGTATAATGAAAAATATATGCGGACAAAAAAGGAGAAAATGCATCATGAACTGGTTCTGGTTTAGGCGCTAAGCAGACCGTTCGATTACGTTAAACAATTAAAATTGGTGCTTTATGAGAAATTGGTCACTAATGATGGCTTTGTTGCTGATAAGCAGCTGGTCAGTAGTTCGAGCCGATGAGAAAATCACGGTCGAAGCAACGAGTACGGACATCAGCGAAGGTTTAGACCTGAAAGCTGTAGCATCGTTGTTCGGAGAGGTTAAGAACCTCGAAGAGTTTGAAACGCGCCTCAATGCCGATACGTCTCATTTGAACAACTTAGACCTCAATGGTGATGGCGAAGTGGATTACCTGCGCGTAGTAGAAGTAGAACAAAACAGCAATCACATGGTTTTGATTCAAGCCGTACTGGCTAAGGATGTGTTCCAAGATATAGCTTCTATCTTAGTGGAAAAAAGTGGTACAGAGGTAACCGTTCAAATCAAAGGTGATGCGTATATCTATGGTGAAAACTATATCATTGAACCCGTATATATCTACCGTCCTGTCATCTATGATTGGTTCTGGGGCCCGTACTGGGTTTGCTATACATCACCTTGGTATTGGGGTTACTGGCCCGGATGGTGGCGTCCTTATCCCTGCTGGGGCTATCACGACTACTGGGTACACATCCATGTATGGCACCATAGTCATCCCTGCTGCTCCTATCGATATGCTCGCACCGAACATAGCATAGCTGCACCGATGCGCGGACAACGAAGTCGTTCGGATTACGCACGTATTTCCGGCAGCCGCTCATTTACGGAGCGCACAGGAGCAACGAACGCCAGAGCTTTGAGTGCTCGCAGCAGAACAGCTCAAGTCAGTTCAGCAGCCACACCTTCCCGCTCTGCATCTGCAACGGCATCCCGTTCTGCATCTGCGTCAACGGCATCTCGTTCGACCTACGGCAGTACCTATACACGTAGTGCATCTGCTTCGGCAACAGCGTCACGTTCGGCTTCTGCAACAGCATCAAGGTCAGCATCTGCAACGACATCACGTTCGGCAACTACGACACCCAGTCGTTCGTCATCAACGTCCTATACTGCTTCTCGTAGTTCGTCAACGCCAACTTCGTCCAGCGTAACTCGTTCAACGACTTATACGCCCAGCCGTTCCTCATCTGCGTCCACATCAAGGTCAACGTCAACGTCAACGTCCTCGTCCTATACGCCTTCTCGCGGCAGCAGTTATAGCGGAAGTTCTTATTCCGGCAGTAGCCGCAGTAGTAGTTATAGTGGCAGCAGTTATAGCGGAGGAAGCCGCAGTAGTGGATATAGTGGAGGCGGTTATTCCGGTGGAGGGTACTCCGGTGGCGGTCGCAGTAGTGGAGCCAGTTACTCAGGTGGCGGTGCCAGCCGTAGTGCTAGACGCTAATACAATTAAAGTCGCTGATAACCTCAGCGACTTTTTTTATCGTTATTTGGAGTGCTCTATGCACCGCCTAATACATCGTACGTTTGTATTGACTATATAGGTAGGTAGATAATACGCTTCTCCTTGTACCATTCGGAAGCAAAAACGTCAGTTGCTGAATCCGTTGTCGGCTGATGGGCAAATGAACTGATTTCGGTTACTTCTGCCACTTTAGCAAAAGGACGTATCTCTGCATCTAAATTGCCTCCTTTCAGTACAATCAGTCCGTTCGGAAGGGCATTCTTATACTTATGGTGCACGTTCTTACGAACCAACTTAACCAGGTCCGGCAAAGGCATTACAGCTCGAGAAACAACAAAATCAAACTGGCGTTTCTCCTCTTCTGCTCGTTCATGCAGACATTCCACGTTGGTTAGACCTATACGCTGAGCAATATCCGCAGCTACCATAACTTTCTTTCCAATACCATCTATAAGTGTGAAATGGCACTCAGGAAACAGAATAGCCAAAGGTATGCCCGGAAATCCTCCGCCCGTACCTACATCTAAGATAGTGGTGCCCGGTTCAAAACGAATGAGCTTGGCAATCGCCAGAGAGTGGAGTATATGATGCTCCACCAAGTGGTCGATATCCTTACGGGAGATAAGGTTAATCTTGGCATTCCACTCGGGATAAAGCACCTCAAGCGCAGCAAATTGCTGCGCCTGAGTGTCCGTTAATAGGAAGCCCCACTTAGTCTGCAATGTTGGTGAATACATTTTGTACGTCCTCGTCTTCCTCGATGCGGTCAATCAGTTTTTGTACTGATTCGCGCTCTTCGTCGGTGAGTTGCTTGGTGTCGTTAGGAATACGAACGAATTCGCAGGACTGGATATCAAATCCATTATCTTCCAAGTACTTCTGCATGCCGGCATACTGATCGAAGTCAGAATAGATAACAATCGTATTCTCCTCCTCATCTACGCCCAGTTCTTCTACACCAAAGTCGATTAACTCGAGTTCCAGTTCGTCCAAATCAACGCCTTCCTTCATCGTGATAGTGAAGCAAGCCTTGCGGTCAAAGAGGAACTGCAAGCAACCTTGCGTACCTAATGTGCCACCGTGTTTGGTGAAGTAGGAACGGATATTAGCTACAGTACGCATGTGGTTGTCGGTAGCGGTCTCAATAAAGATAGCTACACCGTGAGGTCCGTAACCCTCATAGTTGATCTCCTTGTAATCGCCTGCGTTCTTATCGGTGGCCTTTTTGATGGCGCGATCGATATTATCCTTCGGCATGTTCTCACGCTTACATTGCTGAATCAGCATTCTTAACCGCGGGTTGCCATCAGGATCTGAACCGCCTGCACGGCAGGCAATAGTGATTTCTTTACCCAGTTTAGTGAACGTACGGGCCATGTGTCCCCAACGTTTCAGTTTAGTTGCTTTACGATATTCAAAAGCTCTTCCCATAGTGATTTGTTATTTGTAATTGTTATTTGTAATTTATTCTTAGTCTGCATGATCGTAGATCGTTTCGTACGAAACCTCCTCAAATGTGATAGAGAATTCTACACGGCGGTTGAGCGTACGACCTTCCTTGGTGTCATTGGTGGCAATAGGACGCTCGGAACCAAAGCCAACGGCGGTCATTTGATTCTTAACACCGGCATCTTGCAAGAACTTAAGAACGGCATCAGCACGTTTCTGACTGAGCGTCTTATTAAGTTGTACCTTGCCGGTATTATCGGTATGACCTTGAATTTCAACAACATATTCAGGATGATCAATAAAGATAACGGCGATCTTATTGAGAAGACTGAAGCTGATAGGCTTAATAACGGCTTTGCCGGTTTCAAACTGAATACCTTGCATAGCCTTTTGCAGCAGGTTGCGTACTTCTTTTTGGATAACGGGGCAACCCTTGTTCTCTGCAGGTCCCGGAACGGTAGGACATTCGTCCATATAATCGGCTACGCCATCCTTATCGGTATCCTTGTCGCAACCTACGGAATCCACAAAGGCAACAGCCTCAGGTTTCGTATCCGGACACTTATCTAAGTAATCTGGTACACCATCCATATCGGTATCCTTATCGCAACCGAGAGAGTCCACAAAGGCAACAGCTTCGGGCTTGGTATCCGGACATTTATCTAAGTAATCTGGTACACCATCCATATCGGTATCCTTATCGCAACCGAGAGAATCTACAAAGGCAACTGCCTCAGGCTTCGTATCCGGGCACTTGTCTAAGTAATCCGGCACGCCGTCCTTATCTGTATCTAACGGACAACCAACCGAGTCAATCATACCATAAGCCTCCTTAGGCGTGAAGGGACATTGGTCTAAGTAATCCGGTACACCATCGCCGTCGGAGTCGATAGGACAACCCACTTTGTCCACTTGTACGCCAAGTGGGGTATGAGGACACATATCCAGTTTATTCCAAACGCCATCTTTATCTTCGTCCGGTTTATTCGTGCCCCAAACAATACTAAATCCTAATGCTACATTGATGCCCTTGGCTTTGTAGGGAATACCTATGCCTTTATAATCGGCATAAGACGTAGGAATATAGTCCATGGCAAGCGTCATATTGATACCATCGTAAGGCATCAAACTGATACCGGCACCGAAGTTGCTGTATTTGCCGTTATTGACTAACGAATAACTAAGGGCGAAATTGAACCAGTTGCAGGGACGAACAGCACCACCAATAGTCACTTCTTCATATACACGACCATTAAATAAGCGCGTCTTACTCAAAATACCTACACCTAAGATGTTATTGCAGAAATTAGCATCCACACCAACATTTAACTTTGCAGATATCATGCGAGTATAAGTGCTCTTTCTGTCTCCGGTATGAATACTCTTGGCATAGTCTTTAAGAGCCTCAATTACATCATCCTCCAATTGATTGCCATCAAACTTATAGTCATTATCCTCGTTGTAGTAATCAGACCATTGCAGTCCTTTGATACCGGTAAAGGCTGAATCTACGGTCATGCGGTAGTTGGCACCTTTCCATACAATAAAACCGAGGTCATTGATGGCCGCTGTAATCTGCACCTGAGGATGGGGCTTGTATGCAAAACCGAAGTCAATAGCTGCACCATATCCTTGAGGCGTAATATAATCCGTAATGGAAAGTCCATCCATCAGTTTAGATGCATCCATTTGTTCAATCGTCTCATATGAGAGGCGTTGGGGAAGGGCATTCCAGTTAATAGGAGCAGCCCCTTGAATATAACCATTACCATGTAGATACCATGCTTGAGCAGAGGCATCTAAGGTGAGACTCTTGTTACGAAGCGTCAGGTTAGCGTTACCTAATAGGAACTTCAACTTACCACCGATTGTCCATTGATCATTCAGTTTATGCGAATAGCCTCCGGCAATCTCCATGTACGCATTTAACTGCATTCCTAATTGCTTAAGGTTATAACTATTCACGCCATTCAGGTTCTGCATACCGCCATTAAGAATGAAGTCAAACATGGTCTTAGGAAGTGTCACTCCTGTTTCAATGCGCTCCATAATACTGATATGGATATATCCTTTCTCTTTGTAACGGAAACCGAAACTGGCAAGGTCTAAAGTCATATCTGCATCCATCAACGTGGCTTTGCGGAATTGCTTAAGCAGTTTATTCCTATCGGTACCCGGATAGAGACCCGTCACGGTCTGACCATTTTGATTGAAAATAACATCGCTGGCAGTCAGCGAGTTATTGCCAACCCACATACTGGTATAACCGAGTGGTGTAAAGTTGACATAACCATCACTTACCGGTTGGAAGGCCGGGTTGACGATATGGCGCATAGGTGCGTTCTCCAAGAAATAGAGCGTGGATACTTGCTGAGCAAATAAACTTGAGCAGGAAGAGGTGGCTATAAGCACCAAAACGATTGAATGTAGTCTCTTCATGGCTTATTCCTCCTTTTTATTGAAATTAACAATCGCCTCTACATTAGCCGCCACACCAACTTGTACCGTCAAACTATTTGTGCCCTCTAATAGACAAGGCTTAGCATTGTGACCCATGATACCTTCTACATCCAAGTGCTTGCAGGTTGTGAGGGTCTTTAGTTTAGCTGAATCTACATCCAAGATAAAGGTAGATACCGAAGGTTGGCCAATATTATAGTATTTATCTTCGGTGCCATCCGGAGATGGTCTAGGTACTAACTTGGGAGCAGGAAGGTGCAAGTGGTTGAGCGAAGAATCTTTGAAAAGAATGACATTCAGGTTATTGCTATCCTTATCGAGGAACTTCACCTTAGCATCAATCTCAAAAGGCAGATTATTCGTCATCGTTAAGAAGACTTTCATCACCTTGGCACTTCCATATTCAATCTCATCAATCTCCTTAATGAGCGAATCCATATCCAAATCGGAGAAGTCTAAGTCTTTAATTTTACCGAAGTAACTAGCTTCCATGTTGTCGTTAAACTTCATCGGAATATCTAAAGCTACATAACCCGAGATACTTGTGTTGAGAGGATTAATACGATGTTGTGGATAGTCAGCCTTGCGGTTCTCGTCAACATGCATCGTAAAACTATACATAAACGTGTCCGGACGAATATCAAATAACTGATCTAAGTGACCATGACTCGGCTCATGGTTGAAGAGTTGTTCATTAAAGACAGAATCGTTGATTGGATCCGAAGGGTGTAACACGTTTTGTAGAGGAATACTGATGGAATCAATTCCATCCCAAGTTGCAGAAACACGTTGATAGGGGTTGGAGGTGGATGCACTCAACGTATCCAAATCTAACACCAACGGAGCGGCTATACGATGCCATAAACCAATTTTAATGGATGGCTCAGCCAGACGTAGATTCATTTTTTGTACATTCTTCCAATCCTCCCAATCATCCGCGATACATCTTACATCGCGGTCACGCACCTGATTACTTGCTGCGAAATAACCCCAAACGGCAGAGGATTTCAGCATCTCCATCTTGTAATCATAACTGAATGAGGACGATTCTGTAATCTCAACTTTACTCCCTTCAGGATCATCTTTAGGAATGGTGAATTTAAATATAAACTTAAACTCGCAGGAATCAATGACCTCATAATCCTGAGGTTCTGCGTCAGGATTGGCTAAAAAGCAAGCCGTGAAGTTATCAATGCGGATAGGGATGCTATCGCCATAGTCATAGCGGCTTTGTTTGCCTTCGTCTTTTGTATATACATGAACAGTATTGCCTTGGGCGCGAGAGAATTGCTTTCCTAATTCCACATCTACGGTATCAATCCAACTCCATTTCAACCCTAAATTCTCCACATTGATGACACTTGTGAACAGAGCACTATCTACGCGGATACTATCCAAACGTTCAAAATTAGGATTTTGGTTCAATTTGTCCAAATGAAGTGTCAATGGGAAGTTTAACGTAATAAGATTACCTTTAACGTCGTCTTTTACAATCCATTTATCCCCTATAAAATCTATAAAACCATTGTCTTTCAGTTGCTGGAACACCTTGAATTCCTTGTGCGTTTCACCTATATACTGCTTTATGTCAATAGGGTGGAAAACACGAGTAGGAATGTCTAACGTATCCATGTAATGGAATATACCATCAGTATCCATGTAAATAACTTTAACTTGATTGCCTCCTAAGAAATCGGCTGCCGTAACAGTCATGTCACCAACAGGGATGGCTAATCCGAGGTCTGCTTGCATGGTGGTGTCAATGTTGTCGAAGTCAACCTTCTCTTTACACCCATTCAACAAGCATACAAGGCAGGCTATTGCCCCAAGAATGGAAAGTTTTTTCATAAATATATTTTTTTGTTATATGCAATTCAGCGTGCAAAAATACAAAAAATATTTAATATATGCAAATAATTACTTATTTTTAAGTAAATAAATTTTTTCAGTGGCTCGAGTGAGTGCCGTATAAAGCCATCTTAGATTCTGTTTTACGGACGAATTAGCCGTTGCATCGTCTGTATTTTCAGCCAATATCCCGGGGTCAATAAAGACGCGTTTCCATTGTCCGCCTTGTGATTTATGGCAGGTTACCGCGTAGGCATAGCGCACCTGCAACGCATTATAATAAGGCGATGCCGCTACTTTTTCACGCATCTCTTTCTTGGTGTGTATCTCCGGATAGTCCTCCGCAATCTTAGTGTACAAGTCTCGTTGCAGTTCATAATTCTTCTCCGGAGTATCGGTTAATAACGTATCTAACCACAGCACTACATCCACTTCCCACTCGTAGTCTAAACTGCGCAAACTGGCATCCACAAAATGGTATCCATATAACTCCCGCTCGCCTCTTAAACGCACCACTTCCAGCATATCGCCATTGGCTAAGAAGGGTAGTCCGTCATATTGCTCCGTAAAGAAGTAATTATTCCTGCTGACCATAATCCGGTCACCGGTCTGCAACATATCTTCCTTCCATAGTAACTGCGCCCGAACGCCTTGATTATACATGTTAGTGCGCTTGTTGGAGCGCGTAATAATCAATGTGTCTTCTAGTCCTACTTCTTCATAACTGCGCTCAATTTCTGAGACCATCTCATTGCCGGGCAATAAACCCACATCTTCTGCCGATTGGACCAATTCAATAATGCATCCAGGAGCCTCGGAGGGGTGCTCTACGAACTGCCTGACCTTGGTAGCATTACTAAGGATACCGCTATCTTGTGCTTGACGAGCCACCTCTGTTAATTGTGCATACCGAACCGTTAGTCCCAGGCTCTTTAGTTCGTTCAATTGCAACGCCGGACTTTCTTCATATCCAACAGGCGGCAATTGTGCCTCGTCTCCGAGTAGTAGCATCTTGCAGCCTTCTCCTTGATAAACAAACTGAATCAGGTCGCGCAGCAAGTATTGATCAATCATAGATGCTTCATCGATGATGAAGAGTGTGTTCTTATCCTTATTAAAAGCGAGAGAAAACTTGATGTCTGTCACTTGATCGGGCTTGCTTTCTGTATGATATATCCACTTATGAATCGTGTAGGCATTCGTGCCGGAATAATGACTCATTACTTTTGCAGCACGACCAGTAGGCGCCAATAAAACAGTAGATTGATTCAGTGCTGCCATAGCCTTGGTTAAGGCACTCACCAAACTCGTTTTACCAGTACCGGCATATCCAGTCAGAAGAAAACAAGGCCGTTCGCCCCGCTCCGCTAAAAAAAGTGACAGCAGGTCAATCGCTGCCTCTTGTCCCGCATTGGGAACAAAAGGAAGACAGGAAATAATTCTATTTTTAACAAAATTTTGCAGCACAGATTAAGATTTTTGCGCAAATATTTGTGTATATCAAAAAAATGTTGTACCTTTGCAGCCGCAAACGTGAAAAGATTGTTTTTGCGTTATCCTATAGGGTGGGTGCTATACGACCAGCTCCCTTTGAATTCCCCCAGGTTTTGACCGAAGCAAGGGTAGGAGGTTGTAGCGGTGCGATATAGTTAGCCCATCCTTTTTTTGTGCCTATCGTTTTTCTAATAATACCACATTCTCGACATGTTGAGTGTGAGGGAACATATCCACAGGTTGAACGACCAATACTTTATAATCGCAATCCAGTAAACTTAAATCGCGAGCTTGGGTGGCAGGGTTACAACTCACATAAACGATGCGTTTTGGTGCAGCCTTCAGAATAACGTTGATTACATCTTCGTGCATTCCTGCGCGAGGAGGATCCGTAATAATGACCTCCGGCTTACCATGTTGAGCAATGAAATCCGTATTTAAAACGTCCTTCATATCTCCTGCGAAGAACTCTGTGTTGTTTAGATTGTTTAGTTTCGCATTTACTTTGGCGTCCTCAATTGCTTCCGGAACATATTCTATACCTACAACTTTTTGCGCTTGTTTTGCAACGAAATTAGCAATGGTTCCGGTACCGGTATATAGGTCATAAACAACCTCTTTACCGGTTAATTGAGCAAAGCGTCGTGCCACAGAATAGAGTTCGTAAGTTTGGTCTGTATTGGTCTGATAAAAGGACTTGGGACCCACTTTGAACTGCAAGTCCTCCATCTTCTCTATGATATGATCCTGACCTGCATACAGCAATACATCTTGATCACCAATGGTGTCGTTCATTTTCTGATTAATGCAATACATCAGACTAATGACTTGCGGGAAGGATGTGTGGACGTATTCCAATAACCCTTTGGCGTTGTCGTCTAAAGGCGTAGCAAACACGATGACCACCATCCATTCATTTTCATTGTTGTTGCGAATCATTAGATTGCGCATCTGTCCCTCGTGTGTGCGTTCGTTGTAAAAAGGCATGTTGTGTGTGATAGCATACTGATACACACCATTGCGGATATCGTTTTGCAGCCCCTCCATGAGATGGCATTCGTCAATCTGCAGCACCTTATCAAAGTTATTAGTGATATGAAATCCTAAGCCTGGTTCAAAGGGGACACCCGCTTTCATCTGTTCGGTTGTAAGCCACTTATGATCTGCAAAAGCAAATTCTAATTTATTGCGGTATTGATAAGTCTTCTTACTGCCTAAAATAGGACTGATGGTCGGTAATTCAATCTTGCCGATACGCGTTAAGTTATCCTCTACCTGCTGTTGCTTCCATTTCAGTTGCTCAGGGTAGGGCAATACTTGCCATTTACATCCTCCGCATGTACCATAATGTGGACAAACCGCTTCGCAACGTAGTGGGCTGGCTTGTTTGAGACGCAACACCCGCGCCTCCATAAAACTATGTTTTTTCTTCGTAACCTGCAAATCTACCACATCCCCCGGTACGCAATATGGCACAAAACAAACCAAATCATTGATACGTGTCATAGCTTTGCCTTCGGCAGCTATGCCGGTAATGGTGATGTCCTCTAAGATAGGTAAACTCTTCTTTTTCATTCTTTTATCAGATGCTCTATTTGTTCTTTGTATATGGTGTTAAATGATTTCATGCTCTCTAATGGGAGACCCCAAATGATATAATTAGACCCTTTTATACCAGCCGATAAACCGGTGTCTGAATAGCGGGCAATTGTTTGATCTTGCGGTGCAATCTTTGTGACAGCACTTACATCTTCGGCACTTAGTTGGTGCTCGTTGATTTCTTGTATATATTCGGTAGTATGACCATTATAAATAATTTCGCCCGAAGCGCAAGCATGCTGTGGATAACCGACGTATGCTCCGCTTATTAGTACTTTCTTGTCCCCTTTAGTCCAGCCCATTGTTTCTACACAACTATTCATCGCTTTGACGGTATTCCAATTGCTTTTGCCTAATACGATATCCACGTAACGATAGGCGGTGTCTGCTGCTGCAACGGCATCCATCGTACAACTGGCATAACTGATATTCATTTGTTGCAGAATCTTACCATGGCGAATAGCATAATCGTGGGTATTTCCCATTAATAACTTGCCGGCACGATTCATATTGCTTTGGCCAAATCCGCAATCGTCATCTGTGTGCCATACCGATGCAGGATTATAATTGACCTGCTCACCAATATAAGCCATTTCGTAATTATCCGGAATAGGTCTGGACCAAGGGTCAATACCCATCGTAGTAGCAGAACTAGATAAGAATAAAGGACCGCGAACCGTCGTAAAGGCATCTACTACCAACATTGGTTGATGATGGTTGCTTGAACTATGGAAGGCACTTAACTTGGTGGATGGCATACTGATACCACCATCATTGCCGGCTACTATATAGAAGTCATAACGTACATCTTTTTGGGCGACCATGTCAAATTGCGTTTCATATACCACACTACCATTATCCCAATCTCCCTCGCCTGTGCGCGTGTATATTACATAATAGGTGGAGTGGGCCTCTGCTTCTATCGGATCAATAGTCGCGCTCCATGATAGGTGCAACGAGTCTCCTTGCCACATCGTGCGTATAGCATGAGGTGGTAGAGGTTGAGGAATAAAGGATCGATTATAGCGCTGCGCCAAGAAACGACCAATGCCCTTGTATACAGCACGAGCCACTTTGAATTTGAATTCAGGGTTGAGGCCATATTGCATGTCCAAATAGTTTTGGTGACCCAATAATTCCAAAATCATAGCGGGCACTACAGGATGTCTCGATTCTGAATAATCGCCATTTAGCAACTTGCGTCGTGTCCATCGCGGAGTGACTTCGTCTCGTAAATCGTTGATAATCTGCGACATAACGTAATCCGTTAAATCACGAGCTATAATGCGACTATCTCCCGAAGGATACTCGGTGCGACCATCATTATCTTTGGTTGTATAAATACCGAGTGTGCCAATAATACTATCTGGTTCTGCACCTGCATCTGTATGGAAGGCTAAACTCATATCTACCGGCACCCCTAAACCCGGTTGCTCCGGATTCATAACACTGCCGCCACAAAGGTAATTAACCCATTTACCGCGGCATGTTAAATCATTTAGATAATCATTATTGCTATCGTCATATTGCAATAAAGACATCTCATATCCGGCATCTCTTAACCAATACCAGGCTGCTTCTACCCATAAGGGACGACCACTATGTCCTAAACTTTGCCCATGGATGATCTTGTATTCAATTCCTTCGCCTTCCACAGAGATGGAATCGCTTTCAACCGTGCATAAATACTGCCAAACTCCGGCACCTATTTGGGTGTTAATGGAATAATGTGTTTGTTGATCGCCATGATGAACGACGACCTTTTGATTAGCGTTGTTCCCGGTGCTCCAACGCAGGTAAACCGTTTGATATCCGGGACGAACATATGCTCGAGGCTGCATAACAATCGCTCCGGAATTCTCTAACATAGGTGCTAAATAGGGAGCAACAAAAGCAGTTGTAAACACATCTTCTACGGTAGTCCATAATCGAGCTCGTTGCCAACGATATAAGTCGGTGTGACTATCTCTGAACCATCCGTGACTGGCCCATAAGGCAATATGTCGCCCTTCTAATCCATCAGCAATCTGATAAGGACGGTCATCGTTGCATAACATAGGCTGAGTCATTATTTTAGGTGTCTTTTGCTTCCGAGCCTTATACCGAGCCGTAATAAGGTCTCCTAATTCATACTCCCCCGAATAAATAGTGGCGCGAGCATTGGTTACTCCTGCCCACGTTCCGGTTTGATGTCGCAATGCTTCCAATTCGTTTGGTGCTAAACTGAGACAACCTAAGGCATCGTTGGTGTAGATGAATACTTGATTCCCTTTAATTGAAACATTCTTTACTCTTACCCGCAAATCAATAGCAGCACGTTCCCTCGCATATTGGTTGAGGGAGTCGGCTAAAGCACGCATATCAAGTGCCTGAGCATGACCAACCCATGCTGTGAGCATCATGATTATTATCAATCGTTTATTCATAAGTCGCTAAATTGGCTGCAAAAGTATAAAAAAATTTGCATATATGCAAAAAAAATCGTACCTTTGCGGCAAAATTTATCAAATGACAGAGGAAGAAATTCAAAATCGGCAGAACTTAGCACGGGAATTATTCCATCAGGGCTTTAACTGCTCTCAATCGGTTTTTGTGGCATGTGCCGATTTATTTGGCATTACGGACCGAGATATGGCATTGCGACTATCTGCTTCTTTTGGTGGAGGAATAGGTCGTATGCGGCTCACGTGTGGCGCTGCATGTGGTATGTTTTTGTTAGAAGGTTTACGCTCAGGCTCAAGTACTGAGGGCGACCATGAGGGCAAAAAACGCAATTATGCCCAAGTGCAGGCGTTGGCTGAGCAGTTCCGCAAGGAGAACGGAGCGTTGGCTTGTGCCGAACTGAGTGGATTGACCAATAATGGACCTGCGCCCGAAGCGCGTACTGAGGCATATTATCATAAACGTCCTTGCGCTGATATAATCGCTTCGGCAGTGGGAATCTTTTTACGACATCAACAAATATAGATATGAAATACTTTTTAGCTATCTTAGGTGGAGGCCCAGCCGGTTATACGGCGGCAGAGAAGGCTTCCAAAGCTGGTAAAGATGTTGTTCTTTTTGAACAAAATAATTTAGGCGGTACATGCCTGAATGTAGGTTGTATTCCTACCAAAACATTGCTTTATAGCGCCAAACAGTATTACAATAGCACTCATGCTGATAAATATGGCGTAAAGGCCGAAAACGTTACGTTTGATTATGTCAAAATCTTCCAACGTAAGCAAAAAGTAGTCCGTAAATTAGTGGCAGGTATCCGCGCTAAACTCAATAATGAACATTGTTCCGTTGTTATAGGAGCAGCTTCTGTAGTGTCGCGTACAGATGACAGAGTGGTTGTGGAATGTAACGGAGAACAATACGAAGCCGAGAATCTATTGATTTGTACGGGTTCTACTAACTTTGTGCCTCCTATTCCTGGTATTCAAGATAATCCGCATATTTGGGATTCAACTACTGCTTTGGCGGCTCAGGAATTGCCTGAGTCAATCGTCATCGTTGGTGGAGGTGTGATTGGAATGGAGTTCGCTACGCTTTACCATGAGTTAGGGGTGCCTGTTACTATAATTGAAGCGATGCCGACTATTTTGCCAAACTTGGATCAAGAAGTGGTCTCCATTCTGCGCGATAAATATCAAAAAGAAGGCATCAATATCCTGACCGATACTAAGGTAACGCAGATAGAACAAGGTAAGGTAATAACAACCAATGGCGAGTATGAAGCCGATAAAATTCTTATTTCTGTTGGTCGCCGCTCTAATATGCAAGGCTTAGAAACGCTTACAGACTTGGCTTGTGATAGAGGAATCATCGTGGATGACTTTATGAAAACCAACCTCAATAACGTCTATGCCGCAGGTGATGTAACGGGCAAGATTATGTTGGCTCATGTTGCCAGTCGTCAAGCCGAGGTGGCCGTAGGAAGGATGCTTAAACAGATTCCCGTGCAACGCATCAACTACAATGCCATCCCAAGTGTGGTTTATACCAATCCTGAAATAGCATCAGTTGGACTGACCGAAGCACAGACGGATTGCGATATACACCGCCTTCCAATGACATTCTCAGGAAGGTTCGTGGCCGAAAATGAAGGAGAAACAGGCTTGTGCAAAATGTTGATTGATAAGAAGAACCAAACAATCATTGGTGTACACATGATTGGTAATCCCTGCTCGGAGTTTATCGCTGCTGCTAGTTTTGCTGTTAGGATGGGATATACCATTCCTGAATTCCAACAAGTAGTCTTCCCACATCCAACAGTAAGTGAGATTTTAAAGGAGGTGCTATAATGAATGAATTGCAATCACAAATACGCCAATTATGCCGTGAAAAGAACGCCATTATCATGGCGCATTATTACCAGCGGGCTGAAATTCAAGAAGTGGCTGACTTTATAGGCGATTCATTGGCGTTGGCCCAAAAGGCTCAAACAACAACGGCCGATATAATCGTGATGTGTGGGGTGCATTTTATGGCAGAAACAGCTGCTATCTTATGTCCTAATAAGAAAGTACTTATTCCGGATGCTACCGCCGGTTGCTCCTTAGCGGATTCGTGCCAGGCTGCCGACCTGAAAGCATGGAAACAACAACACCCTGAACATATAGTGGTTAGTTACGTCAATACGTCTGCAGCAGTCAAAGCCCTCACGGATATTGTCGTTACCAGCGGTAATGCCCTCAAAATAGTTAATCGATTGCCACAAGATGCCAAGATTCTCTTTGGACCTGACCGCAATTTAGGACGGTATATAAATGAACAAACAGGGCGTAATATGGACCTTTGGGATGGATGTTGCCACGTTCACGACCGATTTTCTGCCATTCAGTTGCAGACTCTCAAGAAACAATATCCGCAAGCCATAGTCCTGGCCCATCCGGAGTGTCAAAAGGATATAATTAACTTGGCTGATGTGGTCGGTTCAACGGCTGTGCTTATCAACTATGTCAAGAATAATCCACAAGGTCAGTATATCGTGATGACTGCTGATGGTGTTGAGTACGAGATTCGCTCGGCTTGTCCCAATGCCCAACTCATTGGAGTAGGGAATGCGTGCGAATATATGCATCAACATACCTTATCTAAACTGCTTAATTGTTTGCAGAACGAGTCGCCACAAGTAACCGTTGAACCTACCGTGGCAACCGATGCCCTGCGGCCTATCGTTAAAATGTTAGAATGGTCTAAATAACCAATCATAAGTCATAAATAACCAATCACAAATATTATTGGCCCTCTCCGGAGGAGTAGATTCTACTGCTGCAGCATTATTACTGCAGGAGCAAGGGTATCATTTAATCGGTTGTACATTTAAAACGCGCTATTCGTCTCCCGCCTCCTTAGACGCAGCGGTTCAGTTGGCTGCTCAATTGGGTATAGAGCATCATGTCTTTGATTATAGCGACCGGTTTGAAGACGTTATCATTCGGTATTTCCGCGATGAATATATGTGCGGTCGTACCCCCAATCCATGTGTGCTATGTAATCAGAAAATTAAGTTCGGAGCCTTGCTTGCCGAAGCCGATCGGCTACATTGCGATAAAGTGGCAACCGGACATTATGCGCAAGTCATAGATGGACAACTATTGCGTGCCAAAGATGAACATAAGGACCAAACATATTTCCTATGGCGTTTGGATGAACAGCAACTCAGTAGAGTAGTGTTCCCATTGGGAAATATGACCAAGCCGGAAGTGCGAGCATACTTGGCTCAAAAAGGATATACCGCATTGTCCCAATCCGGAGAAAGTCAGGATATATGCTTCATAAAGGACGATTACCGCTCTTTCCTGCAACTTGCTTCTAATCCCGGCAAGTATATTCTATCTAATCGTCTTGCGGAACTTAATAATCTGTCGCCTAAGCAGACTAATCGTCTTGCTCATAACGGTTTTGCGCATTATACCATTGGTCAGCGCAAAGGTCTCGGCGTTGCTTTAGGCGAACCGGCTTTTGTCACCCATATAAATGCTGATACCAACGAAGTTACGTTGGGCATACATGATGAACTCTATACCACAGAGGTTCCTCTGCGCGATATCGTCTTCCGTGGTGACCCGGCACAGCCCATTATGGCACAGATTCGCTATCGTAGTTTGCCGCAAGAGGCGGTACTGAAGAATGCCATAGTGCAATTTAAAAACCCTGTCTGGGCTGTTACTCCCGGACAGAGTTGTGTCTTCTACCAAGCCAATCGTTTGGTTGGTGGAGGTATCATCGTGTAATTACTTACTCAAGAAAGCCGTTACTTGTTCAATTAACTCGGCTTTGGCTTTGGTTAAATCGTCGTTCACAATCGTAATGTCGAATTGTGGGCGATCTTCCATCTCCAGTGCTGCCTTTGCTACACGTTCGTTGATCTTTTCTTCACTATCCGTTCCGCGTCCAATAAGACGTTTGCGCAGTTCATCTACTGATGGAGGAGCCACAAAAATACTGAGAGCTCGGTCTCCAAAGTACTTCTTGAGGTTAATGCCGCCTTTCACATCTACATCAAAAACCACGTGATGTCCTTGCTTCTCAATACGTTCTATTTCGCTCTTTAGCGTACCATAATACGTGCCGGTATATACATTTTCATACTCCACAAACTCATCGTTCTTAACGCGTTGCAAAAACTCTTCATTGGTGATAAAATAGTACTCACAACCATGTGTCTCTTGACCGCGAGGAGCACGGGTGGTGCATGATACAGAGAACTCCAAATCAGTTCGCTGACTTAATAGGTAATTCACTAAGGTCGATTTGCCCGACCCCGAAGGCGCTGAGAAAATAAGTATCATAGCTTATAAAATAAACTTAATGGATAGAATCAATGTCAATATAATCAATCCCCAACCAACTTTCTTAAATCCGTAAGAGAGGATATTAATCGTGGTGTAACTAATCAGTCCCAATATAATGCCGTTAGCAATGGAGAAAGTGAAAGGAATGGCCAACATCGTAACTAATCCCGGAATGTATTCCGAAGGATTAGTGAAGTCCAACAACCGTATTCCTTCTACCATAGCAATGCCCACTAAAAACATTGCCGGACCTATCGCTGCCGCAGGAATAGATAGGAAAAGGGGCGCCAAAAAGAGACTCAGCAACAGCATAAATGCTATGACTACCGATGTCAAGCCTGTGCGACCGCCGGACTGAATACCGGATGACGACTCTACATACGAACCTACTGTACTGGTGCCAATAATGGAACCACAAACCGTGGCGATGGAGTCGCATAACAAGGCCTTGTCAAAGTCCTTACGAGGCACTTTTCCAATCTTGCGACTTAGCGTCAGCAGCGTTCCTATGGTGTCAAACATATCCATGCTGAGCAATGTAATTACAACGACTAGCATATCTATACTCAGCACTTTATCCCATTCAAATTGACAAAAAACAGGAGTCAAGGAAGGAGGGGCGGACATTATTCCATTCAAATGAGTGATACCCATAGGAATACCAATAATGGTAGTAATCAATATACCTATCAACAATGCTCCTTTGACTTTCTTTACAATCAGCGCAGCCATCACCATCAAACCTATTATAGCCAATAACGGACTACCATGTGTGATATCTCCCAAGGCTATGAAGGTACCGGGATGGTTAACTATTACGCCGGCGTTTTTGAGACCTAAGAACGCAATAAAACAGCCAATGCCCACACCAATACCTATCTTGATACTTTCAGGGATGATATTCACAATCCATGTGCGCACACCGGTTACTGAGAAGATAACAAACAACACACCTTCAATCAGCACGCCTGTTAGCGCGAATTGCCACGTGTAACCCATGCTCAAACAAACCGTGTAGGCAAAGAAAGCATTGGCTCCCATGGATGGCGCTTGTGCAAAGGGTAGGCGAGCAACAAAAGCGCATAGTAACGTTCCTACCACAGCGGCTAAAGCGGTGGCGGTAAAAGCTGCACCCGAATCCATGCCTGTCAAGGATAGCATATTGGGGTTAACAACTAGGATATACGCCATCGTTATGAACGTGGTTATTCCAGCCACAACCTCGGTGGTTACTTTATGTTTAGAAGGATCAAATCCAACCGCCTTACAACATAGTTCTTTGATGGATGTCTTCATGGATTGTCTTAATTTGCTGCAAAGTTACACTTTTTTTTGCATATAACAAAATTTTTTTGTACCTTTGTGCCCGAATTATGAAATACGAAGAACTCATTAAGCAATTTCAGTCGGATCAGTACCCTCCGGTGTTGCTCTTATGTGGAGAGGAATCTTATTACATAGACCAAGCCTCTGAATACATCGAGCAACATGCCTTAGATGAGATGGCGCGTGAATTTGACCAAATTGTCGTGTATGGTAAAGACCTGCCCGGTGCGGACATCGCTTCTGTGATTGGGCAGGCGCGAGGATTTGCTATGATGGGGGGACGAAAAGTAATTATCGTTAAGGAGGCACAGACCATCAAGAAATGGGATGCCTTGGCGCTCTACTTGGATAACCCTCAACCATCGTCTATCGTGGTCATTTGCTATAAGTACGGCAATCCCGACAAGAGACTTAATGTGTGGAAGAATTTAGAAAAGAAGGGCGGTGTAATTATGCAATCCGACCGCCTTCGCGACTATCAAGTGGCAGGATGGATAACAAATTACCTATCCCAAAACAACCTGCAAGCCGACCCGAAGGTGGCGCAGTTATTGGCGGATTATTTGGGTAATGACCTGACGGCTATCGTGGGGGCAATGCGCAAACTCATTGATGGACGGCCCGAAGGAAATAACAAGATTGATGCCGCATTAGTGGAACGCAATGTAGGTATATCCAAAGACTTTAATGTCTTTGAATTGCAGGATGCCCTTATCCGTGGTGATGTGCTCAAAGCTAATCGAATAACATCCTATTTTGCTAGTAGCAAGGACCATCCGATGGTGAAAGAATTAGGCGTTTTATTTGGCTTCTTCCAAAACCTGATGCTCTACCACTACCTGCCGGATAAGTCCGAACGAGCTGTATCGGCGGCATTAGGCATCAACCCGTTCTTCGTCAAGGACTTTGCGGCAGCTGCTAAGCGCTATAATGCCATGAAGACCTTCCGCATCATTGGGTACTTCCGCGAAACAGATGCGCGACTAAAAGGAATAAACAACCCCTCTGCCAAGGATGATGATCTTTGGAAAGAACTCATATTTAAAATTCTACATCCATGTTAGCAATTATTATCAACCCTAAGTCCGGTAAGAAAGCGATGCGCGCCCAGCGTATATACCTTTGGAAATTACTGCGTGCACGTCATCAGCCGTTTACCTATAGAGTAACCAAATATGCTAATCACGCGTTGGAATTAGCTCGTGAACTAGTGGAGAAAGGCTACGACCAGATTTTAGTATTAGGTGGTGATGGCACGCTCAGTGAAGCTATCAACGGTATTATGCGTGCTAATATAACGCCGGAACAACGCAGTAAAATTCAGTTCGGACTCATGCCAAGAGGCACTGGTAATGACTTTGCTCGGTTCTGGGGACTCAATAAACACTTCAAACGGTCGTTGCAACTCTTCTTTGATGGTAAGGTACAACCTATCGACGTAGGCTGCCTTACTTATTGGCGTAATGGAGTGGAGCATCATCGCTATTTCATCAATTCAATAGGTTTTGGTATTGATTCGCTCACCAATGTTTATGGGCAGCAACTCAAGTATTACTTAGGTTCCCATCACATCAATTATACATTAGGTTTCTTCATCGCACTCATTAAACTCAAAGACCAATTGATGCAGTTATTCGTGGATGGTAAACCTTTCATTAAGGGCAAGATGTTCCATCTCAATATAGCTAATGGTCCGTATAATGGTGGAGGTATGAAGCAGAATGCCGATGCCGATCCGCGCGATGGCATCCTACATGGTATGTTTTTGGAACGTCCTACGTTATGGCAGATATGCTCCGGCTTCAGTAACCTCTTCAATGGCGGCTTGTATAAACTGCCATTTGTGCATCCCTTCTCCGGCAAGGATTTCATCGTCCGTACTAGGGAGCATACGTTGCTTGAGGCGGATGGCATCCAGTTGGACTTTATGGGTGACTTTGAAATCAATTGCATCCATAATGCCCTTAACATGATTGTTCCTAAGTATTGCGAACCCGGTAAGGAAATCCATGATTTCCCCAAAAAATAATTAACGTTAGATAGTATGTTTATTACTCTTTTATCTCTCTTTTTAGCTCTTGATACAGTCTCTGTTGATACTGTTGCTCAAGATACGGTAGGTTTTCAGTTTACCACCGTTGATAGTATTGCTATCACCCCTGTTAAGGATCAACATCGTTCCGGCACTTGCTGGGCATTCTCTACTTTAGGATTCTTTGAGTCCGAAGTGATGCGTCTTAATGAAGGCAAACAAGTTGACTTCAGCGAGATGTATGTGGTTAATCATACCATGATGGACCGTGCTGAGTACGTGATACGCATGTACGGGGATGTGGAGTTTGCGCCAGGAGGTTCGGCGTATGATGTACTATACTGTATGCGTAATTACGGTTTAGTTCCGCAGACCGCCATGCCTGGTATTTTGTATGGCACCACTCCTGCAGATACCTTACCTATGCATAACGAATTAGATGCCATTGCGAAGGCGTACATCAAGGCGTTGTGCCATAACAAGAAAATATCTCGTCTAACTCCTGTATGGAAGAAAGGATTGCAGGCGGTGTATGACACTTATTTGGGTCAATGCCCCAGTGAATTTGAAGTGGATAATACGACCTACACGCCTCAATCGTATGTGGCAATGTTAGGACTTAATCCGGATGATTATGTGTCCATTACCAGTTTTACGCACCATCCTTTCTATACACGTTTTGCGTTAGAGGTGCCCGATAACTGGCGTATGGACCAGATGTACAATGTGCCATTGCAAGATATGATGGCCATCATCGATAATGCGATTGCTACGGGTTATACGTTGGCTTGGGGTGCAGATGTAAGTGAAGTAGGGTTCACGCGCAAGGGAATAGGTGTGATGCCTGATGCCGACAAAGGAGCAGATTTAACGGGCTCTGATATGGCTCATTGGTTAGGATTGGATGAGAAGGAACGTAAGTCAGAACTCACCAAACGTCCGCTGCCGGAAATGGAGATTACTCAGGAATTGCGACAGCAGGCTTTTGATAACTGGAGTACGACCGATGATCATGGAATGCAGATTTTTGGAACGGCTAAAGACCAAAACGGAAAGATGTACTATATGGTAAAGAACTCCTGGGGCACTAAACGCAGCGATTATCAAGGTATTTGGTATATCTCTCGTGCTTTTATGGAGTATAAGACAATGGATGTGCTCGTTCATAAGGATGCTATTCCTGCTGATATTCGCACTAAATTAGGCCTATAGACACCATCAAAACGTCCGTTTCCCTATCCAATCTGCGTGCTGTGTATAAGCGAAATGTTTGTATGCAGCACGCATTTCTTTGCCTTTAAGCATCGTGGCTTCATCACTCGGATCGCATATCGAACTATGCCAGCCAAACAGCACATGCATATCGTAAGAATGGGCACAGCCTCCGCCTAAGGCCTTGATTTGAGGCGTTTGGTAGGTGTATTCATAGCACCATTTAGGACCGGCATAATGCGTATAAATAGAGTCAATGGGACGGAAGAACATCTGCTCCGACAGCACTCTCTCTAAGCGCCAATCGTATGGCAAATCCAATTCTTTCTTAGACGGCATATCTACATGCAGCAGATGACTCATCATAGGTGTTAGACTTTTGGGCACATTCACCATAAACAGTCGCGCTTCATTAGCAACATAGCCAATCATCAGCGGTTTATGACTGCGGCAAACGGCTTTCCACGGCGCTTCCTTGAGCAACGTCCCATCTATCACTGGCGAGAAAGCACAACGTAAATCACCTTGGGACAAGACAAGGTCTGCGTGGAACTTATAATTGCGTTTTTGGATACGCTTAGTTGGAATAGTGAGCAGTTGGTCTGCGTGGTTGACAGATAAACCTAAGCCTCGCAAATAGACCGATGTGCGGTATTGGGCTTCTTCTTTAGTAAGGAAATGCTCGGCGCAGGGCGACATGGCGATGCAACCAGTGTATAAATCGTCTGCCTCAGGAATAGTCATGATGGCCAAAATGGATGCTGCACCTGCTGATTGACCAAAAAGCGTGATGCGCGTGGTGTCACCTCCAAAAGCAGCAATGTTTTTCTTCACAAATCGTAACGCCATCAACTGATCGTATAGCCCGCAATTATCTTCAAACTGAGGATTAAGGTAACTCAAATAAAGAAATCCCTCTACATTAAGGCGGTAATTAAAGGTCACCACAATGGTTTGGGTCTCTTGGGCAAAAAGAGCCATGTCAAAGTGCATCTCACCATCAGGCATGAGGCCTGCACCACCTGTCGTAAAACCGCCTCCGTGTATCCATACCATTACAGGAAGTGGGGTGGACGAAATAGACTGTGGCACATAGATATTCATATACAAGGCATCGCGGCTCTGAATAGCCATCGAGTAGGGACTGTCATGCTGAATCCAATTAGCGCGTCCGTGGTCTGCCCTAAGAATAGTGTCCCACGGTGTAGGTGGTACAGGATGCCGAAAAGCCAACTCGCCCATAGGGGGAGCAGCATAAGGAATACCTAAGTACTCCGTGCAACCATCTTTATCAATACCGCTGACGCGACCGTATTGAGTGGTTAATGTATCGGCTAAACATACACTGCTGCAGATACATAATATCCACAGCAGCGTATTCCTGTAATGAGTCATATTGGCTTACATCATGCCTCCCATGCCTGGATTAGGCATTGCGGGAGCAGGGTTTTCTTCTTTTATATCGGTGATGACACATTCGGTAGTAAGGAACATACCGGCTATGCTGGCGGCGTTCTCTAAGGCTACACGAGCCACCTTGGCGGGATCTACTACACCGGCAGCCTTCAGGTTCTCATATTCGTCCTTGCGGGCGTTGTAACCGAAGTCAGCTTTGCCGTTGCGCACTTTATCCACTACTACAGCTCCTTCCTTACCGGCGTTCTTAACGATTTGACGCAGAGGCTCCTCGATGGCGCGGCGGATAATCTCAATACCCGTCTGTTCATCGTCATTCTCGCCCTTCACATCTTTCAATGCTTCTTGTGCGCGGATATAAGCTACGCCACCGCCGGGAACGATTCCTTCTTCGATAGCAGCGCGAGTGGCACTTAAGGCATCATCTACGCGGTCTTTCTTCTCTTTCATCTCTACTTCGGAAGCAGCGCCTACGTTCAGTTGAGCAACGCCACCGGCGAGTTTTGCCAAACGTTCTTGCAGTTTCTCCTTGTCGTAAGTTGATTTAGTGGCTACTATCTGAGCTTTGATTTGAGCGATACGGTTGGCTATCTGTTCTTTGTCTCCGGCACCGTTCACAATCGTTGTGTTGTCTTTGCTGATTGTTACATTCTCGGCTGTTCCCAGCATATCTAAGGTAGCTTGTTCCAACTTAACACCGGTCTCTTCGCTAATGACGGTACCTCCGGTCAGGATAGCAATGTCTTGCAGCATCTCTTTGCGACGGTCGCCAAAGCCCGGAGCCTTAACGGCACATATCTTCAGTTGTGCGCGCAGGCGGTTAACAACTAAGGTGGTGAGTGCTTCACTATCTACATCTTCAGCGATGATGAGTAGGGGACGACCGCTTTGTACGGCTGGTTCCAGAACAGGCAGTAACTCCTTGAGGTTGGAAATCTTCTTGTCGTGAATCAGGATATAAGGTTTATCCATTTCGGCTTCCATCGTTTCGGTATTGGTTACGAAGTACGGACTGATATATCCGCGATCGAACTGCATGCCTTGTACTACATCGATGGTGGTGTCCATACCTTTGGCTTCACCAATGGTGATGACACCGTCTTTGCTAACTTTGCGCATAGCGTCAGCAATCAGTTTACCTATTTCGGCATCGTTATTAGCAGAAATAGTAGCTACTTGTTCAATCTTATCAAAGTCATTACCTACGACTTCACTTTGGCTCTTTATGTTAGCTACTACAGCCGCTACAGCCTTGTCTATACCGCGTTTGAGGTCCATAGGATTGGCTCCGGCGGTTACGTTCTTCAGACCTACACCTACGATGGCTTGTGCCAAAACGGTAGCGGTGGTGGTACCATCTCCGGCTTGGTCTCCGGTCTTGCTGGCTACTTCCTTTACTAACTGAGCACCTAAGTTCTCGCGAGCGTCAGGTAACTCAATCTCTTTGGCTACGGTTACGCCGTCTTTGGTGATGTGTGGGGCACCGTATTTCTTGTCAATAATTACATTGCGTCCCTTGGGACCAAGGGTCACTTTGACTGCGTCAGCCAATTGGTCAACGCCTCTTTTGAGGGCATCTCTTGCCTCAATATTATAAATCAATTCCTTTGCCATAATGCTAAATAGTTATTTAATGATTGCCAAAACGTCACTCTGTCTCATAATGAGCAGTTTCTCGTTCTCTACTTCAATTTCTGTACCGGCATATTTGCCATATAATACTTGGTCTCCGGCTTTCAGAATCATTTGTTCGTCTTTGGTGCCTTGACCTACAGCCAGTACTTCACCTTTCAGTGGTTTTTCCTTGGCGCTATCAGGAATAATGAGTCCAGATGCTGTTTTTGTTTCGGCCGCTACCGGTCTAACCAGTACACGGTCTGCTAATGGAGTAATATTCATATCGTATAATTTTAAAATAGTTGTCGTTTTCGTTTTCGTTGTCGTTACAATTTCCTTCCCAGTACATCAAATTGCGCATTATCCTTCACGATTACGATACGTCCGTTTATCATGGCCTTCTGCACTTTAGGCAGGGTAGTAGAGGCCTCAAAACCTGTGATTCCATCAATAGAAATGGTCATATCCTTGGTGACGTTAGTAATCGTCAATCGACCTAAAGTGGCGTTATAGGTAAAACTTGCACCGCTCACAGATATGTCACTTTGCTCAGGATGGTTATCTGGTGTACCTAAGTAGCAGATAAAGCCTGCAGGAGTGGTGTAGTTGTATCGTGGAGATACGTTGGTGCTACCTACATAACTTACTTTGCGCACGGTAAGGGAGTTGTCATTTTTAAGAACTTGAATAGCCAATTCCGGATAATCAATAAACGGGTTACGGTTACCTTGATAGTTCTGTGCTCCGTCGTTTCGCACCATCTCGGTGAGTGATGGAGGGTCTTGCATGTGCCATTTCAGCAGGGTAGTCAAGGATTCAAAAACTCCCGATGAACTCTTGAGTTTTGATAAGGTGCACTCGCTGTTGTATAAGCTGTTCTTGTGTCCTCCTGCCTGTGCATACACGATATAATCGTATAGGATTACGCGGGCGGCGTCTCCGCGATACGAACCCAAGTTGATCTTGTTGTAGTCTTTATTATTGATATCCACTTCGTCCGGGTCATACTCATTCTCTCCGTAAGCTTGATTGCCACGAGAACTATTAACGGAGGTACTTGCGGGGCGAACCGACTGCATGTCATGCCCCATGGGTGTACTATCTTTTGCTCCCTTAGACTGTGGCCAAGTGTGTTCTCTATTCCATGTTTTTCCGCTATCCCATGTGCCACTCATCGAACGGCCGTCGTAGTAACCGATGATATTAGATGAATTATTCAAGTCCCTATCTACTTTTATGTAATTATTGCGCAGCGAGTTGTAGGTATAGGAACTACTGCCTATCTTAGATGTTTCGCCCATCAGAGTGTTGAGCAATTCGAATAAATCGTCTCCGGTGGTAGCCATGAGGTTAGCCGGTGAACATTCGCCTTCGTAGTAGTCAATTTGCTTTGCTTGATAGTCGGTGTAGGCTTGTAAACCTTCGTCCGAGGCCACGTGTGCCTGCATGTCAATACCTGCATACGCAATAGAGTAGGATAGAATAAATCCTAAAAATAGTGTTGTCTTTTTCATGTGATATTGGGTATAATTGATTTGAGCGAAATAATTCACGCTACAAAGGTACAAAATTTATTTGAATTGTGCAAATTTTGAAGAAAAAATAAAAAAAACGCAAAAATATTTGTGTATATGAAAAAGTTTTTGTAATTTTGCACGATTTTTCGCGTGTAGTGCCCGTGTGTGTACTCGTGAAAGGTCCCTTAAAAGCCGAAAATAAATACTAAAATTTATATAAAAATGTCTAAGATTTGTCAAATTACCGGCAAGAAAGCCATGATGGGATGCAATGTCTCTCACTCAAAGCGCCACACCAAACGGAGCTTTGATCTGAACTTGTTCCACAAGAAGTTCTACTGGGTAGAACAGGATTGCTGGATTAGCCTAAACGTAAGTGCGGCTGGTCTGCGTACTATTAACAAAATCGGTTTGGACGCTGCTCTGAAGCAGGCCGCCGAAAAAGGGTATCTTTACGAATAAAAAAGGAGGAGTAAACTATGGCAAAGAAAACAAAAGAAGCTCGCGTGCAAGTTATTCTTGAATGCACGGAACAGAAGGCCAGCGGTGTGCCGGGTATGTCTCGTTACATCACCACCAAGAACCGCAAGAATACTCCCGATCGTTTGGAGTTAAAGAAGTATAACCCTTATTTAAAGAAATATACTATCCATAAAGAGATTAAGTAATTGATTTGTGACTAGTATAAAAATTAAAGGAGATTAAACTATGGCAAAGAAAGCGGTTGCAACTCTGCATACAGGTAATGCCGGTCGTACGCACACCAAGTGCATCAAGATGGTTAAAAGTCCTAAAACCGGTGCTTATATCTTCCAAGAGGAAGTAGTAGAAAACGAAAAAGTTAACGAGTTCTTCAAATAATCTCGTTCACGATACATCAAAACAACTCCTGCTCATATGAGTGGGAGTTGTTTTTTTCTTAGAGTCATACCTTAATTATAATATGTACGCATCGCGCGTATCATGCATGCCCGCGCGAGACCCGTTTTTTGCAATCCGTCCTCGTCCGCGAGCTAATTCCTAATTGGTTAATTGGCTCGTTTTTTTTCACTTTTATTTGCATATTCCAAAAATTCTTTGTAATTTTGCACTCGGATTCCACGCTGGAGGTGATTATGTCTCTTTACGGGGTGGGGTTCAGACATAATAAAAGGCGTTTATTGACGCTTGTTTTGGCATAGTGAAATCTAGCAAATTTTAGTCCCAAAGCAAGAAGACATAAGCGTCCTGTGGGTATGATTGTATGCCTGACGCGTTCCGCGTCGGTGTTGTCATATACCGGCGTGGACGTTATGGTTTATTCTTGACAAAGGTTTTGCTAGAACCACACTATGGAGAATAAGCGTGAATAATGTTCACGCTTTTTTATTGTCTATTAATGCAATCTAGGATACTATTTTTTCTAGGCAACTAGGATACTAATAAAATAACTAAATATCAAACGGAGCTCGCCGAAAATCCGACAAAGAGTAGGCAAAAATTAAATCTAATCAATTATGGAAGAAAAGGACGAAATGAGATGGTATATCTCAAATGGAACATGCTCTTGGTTCAATAAATTACGTATTAAAAAGGCCAGCCACAATGAAGTGGACCCCGAAAACTCATGGGACAACTTTATTTGGTTTAATAACAAGCAAGAGGCTACTGATTTTAAAAATAAACTACAAAAATTTATTAATGTGAATTATTTTAATAAACAGAGAAAATCATGAAAACTAAACCTATTTTTCTATTTGTAGCACTAACTCTTGCTACAACATTGTTTGCTTCCGACACTCAAGTGGATGGCATTTGGTATGATTTTGACAACACTAATCTTACTGCATCAGTTACCTATAAGGGGAATTCGTTTTATGAGAACGAATATACCGGCTCTGTAGTTATTCCTGCTTCTATTTCTTACGACGGCAAAACTTATTCCGTCACTACGATTGAATATTATGCTTTCCGTGATTGCAGCGGTTTGACCTCGGTAACGATCCCCAATTCCGTTACAACGATTGGAGAGAGTGCTTTCTATAGTTGTAGCGGTTTGACCTCTCCTGTTTATAATGCCAACTGTTTTGCATATCTTCCAAGATCGCATCAAGGAACATATTCTATTCCTAATGGCATCAAGCAAATTGTAGGTGCTGCTTTCTCTGGTTGCAGCGGTTTGACATCTATTACCATTCCCAATTCCGTCACAACGATTGGAAGGGAGGCTTTCTCTGGTTGCATCGGTTTAAAATCTATCGCTATTCCTAATTCCGTTACAACAATTGGATATAATGCTTTCTATGGTTGCAGTAGGCTTCCGGTGATAGATAATATTCGATATGCAGATACCTATTTGATAGAAGCAGTAGATAAATCATTATCCACTTATACAATTAGAGAAGGTACAAAATGGATAGGAAGTAATGCTTTCGAATATTGCACCGGTTTGACCTCGGTGACTATTCCCAATTCCGTCACAACGATTGGAAGCTATGCTTTTGGATTTTGCAGTGGTTTGACCTCGGTAACTATTGGCAATTCCGTTACAGTAATTGAAGATCATACTTTCTTTTATTGCACCGGTTTGACTTCGGTGACTATTCCTAATTCCGTCACAACGATTAGAAATGGAGCTTTCGAAGGTTGTAGCGGTTTAACCTCTCCTGTATATAATGCCAATTGTTTTGCTTATATGCCACCATCTTATATGGGCGCATATACCATTCCTGATGGCATTCAGCAAATTGCAGGTGATGCTTTCTATAAATGCACTGGTTTGACCTCGGTAACGATTCCTAATTCCGTCACTACAATTGGGTATTATGCATTCTTTGGATGCACTGGTTTGATGTCAATTAATGTTGATGCTGCCAATACACATTATTGCTCAGCAGATGGTGTGTTATTTAATTATGCTAAAGACACATTGATTCAGTATCCGATTGGTAATTCACGAACGGAGTACATTATTCCTAATTCCGTCACTACGATTGGAGATTATGCTTTCCAACATTGCAGCGGCTTGACTTCGATTACTTGCTATGCAACAAATCCTCCGACTTGTGGCAGTTATTGTTTCAATGGTGTAAATAAGACTATCCCCGTTTATGTGCCTGCTCGCTCGGTAGATGCCTACAAGCAAGCAGATGGTTGGAAAGACTTTGCGAATATTCAATCTATTGACCAAGGACAATGTGGCACAAACCTTTATTGGCAATATAGCGATGGCATTCTTGGCATTTCCGGTACAGGTGCTATGTATGACTATACACAAGGTACTGCGCCTTGGATGCTATTCTTCCAAGATTCTATTAGTAGTCTCGTCATCAATAATGGCTGCACCTCTATTGGTAACTTCGCTTTCTACGGATTATCCAATAAGAACTTCAAAACAATAGACATTCCTAATGGTGTTGAGCAAATCGGGCAGTTCGCTTTTGCTAATTGTGAGTATATAAAGAATGTCTATCTTGGTCTTTCTCTTGAAAAAATCTCTGCCAATGCCTTTGCCAACGATGAACGACTATTGTATATCACTTGCTTCGCCATAGAGCCTCCATTATTGGATGAGTCGGCTTTTGTGAATTATGATGCCTATTTGAGTGTACCTTGTGAGTCGCAAAACGAATATAAAGTAGCTAAGGGTTGGAAGTTATTCAATAAAGAAAATGTATCCTGCATAGGTGCCGAAGAAAAGCCCGTTACCGGTGATGAAGTTACCGTTGCTCCTTCTGCTGATAATGCCACCTTCACTTGGCCTCAAAATGATCAAGCGGCAGGGTATTCAATTGAGATTACCAAAGACGGCATCGTCTTCTGCACACTAACCTTCAATGCTCAAGGTCAACTAACCGGCATTGCCTTCGCTCCTAATCGTGCAGGCTCTCGTATGTTGGATGCTGCTGTAATGACCTCTAATGGCTGGCAATTTACGGTGACTGGTCTTGACCAAGCCTGCAAATATGGCTATGCCTTAGATGCGCTCAATGCAAGTAAGCAATCTATCAAACACTACGAAGGTGAGTTTGCTACGGATGGTTATACATCATTAGAGTGGGTAACATCTGACCACATTCAAGGCATCAATAAAATGCTTTTGGACGGTCACCTCTATATCCTACGTGACGGCAATCTCCACACCGCCACCGGCGCAAGAGTGAAGTAACTCCAAACTTTCCTCTTATTAATCCTTTGCGAGGCAGAAAACAGTTCGTTCTCTGCCTCGCTTTTTCATTTCTCACGGACGCAAGTGCCCAACCTCACTTTCGCGTCCGTCACTTCCGTCACAACAGCAGAATTTTGGGTTAACAAATTTATTCAAAATAGTGAAATTCAACAACTTGTGCGCAGCCAGTGTCAGAGGGTATCCTAAAAAACATGGCTTGAGGATTTGAGGATTTCAATTTTCTCAAATCCTCAAAATCCTCACCTGAGGATATCATCTTCCGCGAAGTAATTTCCATATCTGCGCTTTCTTATTAACGACGTATCAACGTTGTAAGAGCGAAAGCTCTGGTTATTTATTGGATTCGATATTGGATAAGAGAGCTCGCTCATCATCTTCCCGAAGAGATGCTCGCATCGATGAGGAGAGGAGGAGTCCCAGCCGTCTGCTGATTTAACAGAGTGGTATCAGCCTTTACGGACTGGTTGCTCCGACGACGTGTAGTCTGTGAAGTCTGCGGGCACAATCTGTCAACGTCCAAAGCACACTAGTAAGTGCTTTGTACGTCGGGTTTTTGTCGGGTGTTTATAACCCCCTGCGACTACCCACTATTTAACCACGAACAACTCCAAAGTTTCCTATTATTAATATTTTAATCTCTGTTATAGGTGATTTTGGGGGTCGAGGGTTGGCAAAGGGTTAATCGACCGTTAGTAAACCCTTATTAGACACTTAAAAAGTTTACTATTGTTAAGATTTTGCGAGGCAGAAAACAGTTCGTTCTCTGCCTCGCATCTTTAACTCATCCTTACCTGACCATTACCTAATCCTTACCTAAAACCTCCTTCATCTCAAAAAGTACAAAAAAATCAAAAGTTGCTGAATAAAATCACAAAAAGTTGCGGAAAAACTTGCACATATCAGATTTTTTTTGTATCTTTGCAATCGCAAAATGCAGAATAGATAATGACCGAAAAAGAATATGGCACAAGAAGAAATAATAAAACAGTTTGAGGCACAACAGGTGCGTGTTGTGTGGGATGACGAACAAGAGAAGTACTTCTTTTCTATTGTTGATGTTATCCAAGTACTAACCGAAAGTGATAATGCTCGTAAATACTGGAGTGTATTAAAGACGCGTCTTAAAGAAGAGGGAAATGAGTTGGCTACAAATTGTAGTCAACTGAAAATGACCTCTCATACAGATGGAAAACGCTATCTTACAGATGTCGCTGACACGGAGCAGGTATTACGTTTGATTCAGTCCGTACCAAGCAAGAAGGCAGAGCCCATCAAGCAATGGCTAGCATCTGTAGGAGCCGAGCGGCTCAACCAAATGCAAGATCCGGAGCGGAGCCTGCAACAAATGGTAGCTGATTATCGTCGTTTGGGGTATTCAGAGAATTGGATTAACCAACGTATTAAGACTATTGAGATTCGCAAAGGGTTGACAGACGAGTGGCAACGAGGAGGTGTGCAAAACGAGGCCCAATATGCTTTTTTGACGGATTTAATGAGTAAGGTGTGGAGCGGTCTTTCTACGAAAGAGTATAAGCATCATAAAGGCTTAACTACCCAAAATCTTCGTGACAATATGACCAATACAGAGTTGCTGCTTAATGCTTTAGCCGAACAAGCTGCTACCGATATCAGTAAGGAGCAGAATCCCAAAGGCATTATGGCGAATGCTCAAGTCGCAGTTGAAGGTGCGAGTGTAGCCAAGACCGCCCGTCAAGAGTTGGAGAAGAAACTCGGTCATTCTGTTATTAGCAGTAAAAAAGCAATTGATTACATTCAACCTACTGATGAACTTCCTTTTTCTGAAACAGAGTAATATTCCTCCCTTGCGAGGCAGAAAACAGTTTGTTCTCTGCCTCGCATCCTCCGTGCACGTTCCGTGCATCGTATATGCAAACACCCTTCACCTCAAAATGTACGATTATTTACTCGTTCCTTTGTTTTTTGATGGAACTGGAGCCCGTTAGTACTACTTACGTACCCCTTATAAGGGGTAGTAAGTGTACGTACTAAGGGCATCAATCGCAGTTCCTCAAAATTTCTCCCATCGTCTTTATTGATTTGTGCGCCCCCCTCAGCAGGGTCGCGCACGTACGCGTCTTCCCCTACTGTGGGGGAAGACGTACTGAAAACGTGCGCACGCGACTTGCGTAAGAT
>JAGHRV010000005.1 GCA_018066175.1 Candidatus Colicola equi
GGCTTGTAGAGCTTAAAGCAGACGCTGGTATGGCTCTTTCAACTTATGTTGCGGATAATGACCGTATTTTCGGCGATGTTTTCATACTTGGGAAAAACGACAGCATCGACAAGTACCACGAATGCACGATTGCCGAAAGAAAAGCATACGAAGATGAACACAACAACGCGGAGGAATAACTATGAAATACATTTCGCTTAAAAACAACGACCAGGAGGTGCGCCGCCTATATTATACAGTTACCGATGAATGCGTTACAATCGTAAACGGCTGGAACGTGCCGAAACGCATTTATGATATTGTGTTGGATGAGATTAAGATGCTTAACCCAGATTGCAAGGTATGGGAAAGGAAAAGGGCATCGCTGAAACTTGAATGGGCGTGCCACTCGTTTCTGTATCAGATGCAGATTGCGAGGGAACGCACAAAGGATGTGGACTTGGATTATCCGAACAAAAAGGCATGGCTCTACTGCATCTGCGGTTGTCTTGTTTGGATATTCGCATAGTGCAAAATAAGCATTTAAAAAACTGCTTATTTTAACAAAAATGATGAAATAAGAGGGAACGAGGCAAAATTCAACCTTATTATATCATTTTCCTGGTGTCGGGAAAATGATAACAGAAAGAAGATATGGGAAAACTGATTAAAGAACTTGCAGGACTTGCGTTCGCGCGTCACTCCGTCAGGATCGCGTGGATTATATCCGTTGTTCTGCTTGCTGTCGGCTATCTGACACCGCCGCTGGGCGATATGCCGGAGTGGGTAATACCGGCTATCGGCTGGGCGTTTGCGTTCGCTTCTTTGGCTGCCGCCGTTGGTGGTTTGGAAAGCGGACTTGCGGTGCGTTTGAGCAAAGGGGATGCTGAATTGCAAATTGGCAAAGACGTAAACTAATTCGATATGAGAGTACGCTATAAAGAGAGAAAACCCGACGGTTCGGTTATCAATATGGCCGAGCATTACCATTCGTTTTTCTTCGCGAAGCTGCGCGTATGGCAGCTATCGCGGCATAGTCGTTTCTTTGATTGGTACATAGAACTATGACACGCGAGCAGATAATACACGATATACAGGCGTTTTTCAATCTGCGAGAGCTGGTCTGTCCTCATGTGTACGCGAAATGGGGCGAGCAGTCCTGGCAGTTCCTCGATACGGCGTATCTGCATACTATTTTGGTACTGCGCCGCGATATTCTGCGCGTTCCTCTTGTCTGCAATACAAAGACACTCACACAGCGCGGCTTTCGTTGCAACATGTGCGAGCTTGTGAAAGAGAAGCGTAGCGTATATGTATCGGCGCACATGCTCGGCAAAGGTGGCGATTTTACCAGCTCTGAAATGAGCGCGGAGAAGATGCGTAACGAGATAAAGAAACAAAGCGGCAAGCTGCCGTACCCGGTACGCATCGAGGGCGGCGTTTCGTGGCTGCATATCGACGTTATTCCGCAATACGGAGTACACAGTAAAGTTTACGAATTTAAAGCATAGATACACACATGGAAACTTTAAAGAGAATCGGCGTATTTTTCGCCCTGTTCGCCTGCGTAATCGGCGCCGGCTGTTCCCTCGGCTGGCTCGGCTATCTTAAAGAGTGGTTTTCGTTCTGCTGCGAGCTGGTGGTTATCGGCTTTGCCGTGCCTACGTTTGTCAAACTACTGAAAGAATACATACTCGCGTGAAAGGCTGGCAGTATATCATTTTAGGGATTGCAATCGCTACGGCGGTTGCTCTTTCCTTTTGTGCCGGGCGCTATGTGTTCCCGGTGTATCGGGGTGTATCGATACAGCGCGATACGATACGCACTACTGACACGATCACGATTGAAAAGCCGGTTGCGGTAGTCAAAGAAATTTTGACTACCGAATACGTGCTGGTTACTGACACATTACGCCTGCGCGACACTCTGTTCGTGGCTCTTCCCATTGAGCGCAAGATCTACGAAGATAGCACATATCGGGCTATCGTATCAGGCTATCACGCCAGCCTGGACGAGATACAAGTCTACCAGCGCACGCAAACGATTTACGAGCGCGTAGAGCGCACGAAAAAGCAACGGTGGACACTTGGGCTGTCTGCTGGTGTCGGTGGCTTCTACGGCTTCACTACGCGTCGTTTTGACGTTGGTACGGGCGTAATGGTTGGCGCAAGTTATAATTTTTAAAACTTCTTTTCCATTTTCTACGCGGCGCGGGGTAATTCTTGCGCCTTTTCTTTTAATAAATTAAAAAATGTTTTAAATAAATTTGTATATTAGAATATTGTTTGTATC
>JAGHRV010000075.1 GCA_018066175.1 Candidatus Colicola equi
CTTTTTCATAAAGATAGGTATTTTATATTTATAAAAAAAGCAGTAATTTTGCAGCGTGAAAAAATTGCATATTATTAAGATTTGTCTAAATATGAAGAAAGTTTACTTGATTATTGTTGCATGTTTATTAATGTGCGCAGTTAAAATGAACGCTCAACAATTGCCGAATGCCGGCTTTGAAGATTGGAGCGGTTCAGCGTTTGATGGTAAGGAACAACCTAAGAGTTGGAATGCCAGTAATGTGACTCAGTTTGGCTTTAAGTTCAACTTTGCTCACAAAGAGGTGGGTCACAATGGTGGTTCATCTATGATGGTGCAGGACCAAGATGTAGGTGCTGCCGGTATTACGGAGACCAGCCCAGGTTATTTCTCTTTGGGTCAACCATGGGTGTACATTGAGAGTTTGACTAAGGTGAGTCAGGCTACGGCAGGTACGAGTGGCGGTATAGATTGGAAATATCGTCCGGATACGATGGCTGTTTGGATTCGCCGTACCGGAAGTAATGTAACTCGTGAGGACTTCCATTTGCTGTATTACTCATGGATTGGCAATGCTCAAGGTACTTCGTACAAGGGTAAGAATGGTAGTTGTACCAGCGTATCTAAGACAAACGAAGAGAGTGATATTCGTTTGAGTACAGATGGTAACGAATGTGGAACTGCTACTAAGGCCAGTCAGGTGTCTGAAGGATGGGTATATGAGAAGAAGGAGTATGCTAACTGGACTTTGGTGAAGGTTCCTATTTTATATATGGATAACCGCGCGCCCGAGAAGATGAATATTATTTTCTCAGCCTCTAACTATCCTAACTTCCGTGCCAATAGCGGTTTGTATACAGGAAACTCGTTGTATGTGGATGATGTGCAGTTGATTTATTCGAGCAAGATTCAAAAACTGCTTATTGATGGTCAGGTTTGGAATGGTTTTGATCCTAATTCGCAGGAAGAGCAACGTTATTCGTTGGGTAAATCTGCTACGGAAGTACCGAGTATTGAGGCTATTCGTGGTGCCGGTTCGCTAACTAACTCCAAAGGAAAAACTACTGCTTTTGCAGGTCGTAAGTTGCAAGGCGATGAAATTCAGATTACCAAGGGTAAGGTAGGTGAGGTTACTACGATTGTGGTGAAAGCAGAAGATGGTTCTTCCACGATGACCTATAAGATCCGCTTTATGCAGGAGGCATCTAATAATGCTTATTTGGCCGGTATCCAATGTAATGGCATGGATGTGAAGAACTTCAGTATGTACACGATGTCGTACGAGGTGGAATTGCCGTATGGAACAACCGAGGCTCCTACCATTACTGCTATTGGTCAAGAAAGTGCACAAAAGATTGAGATTACTCAAGCTAAGTCGCTCACGGATAAGGCTATTATTAAAGTGACGGCAGCGGATGGTGTTTCCAAGCAGACCTACACGGTATCGTTTAAAGTGGCGTTGCTATCGGATAATACATTAAAAGATATTTTAGTAGATGGATCGTCTGTTCCCGGATTTATTCCGATGCAGACGACCTATTCTGTATCTGTGCCTCTTGGAACGAGCGAGATTCCTGATGTAAAGGCTGTTTCGGCTTATCCTGATGGAGAACAGACGATTAAGTATGTTAAGCCTGAATCAATTACCGGTCAGTATAAGATTGAAGTAACGACGCCGGGTAATATGACGCCTAAGACGTATAAGTTGAACTTCAAACAAGAAGCTTCTACTTATTCTAAACTCAAATCATTGAGCGTAGGCGGTCAATTGGTTGAAGGCTTTAGTCCGGATATCTACACCTATTATATCAATCTTCCGATGGGTACAACCGAGTTGCCGGCTATTACGTATGAGCAAGGCGACAAGTACCAAACCGTAACAGTGACGGAAGGTGGTTTGAATGGAACGACCGTAATAACGGTTGTTGCCGCAAGCGGTGCACAGTCTATTTATAAGTTGATTTTCAGCACGGAGATGTCTTCGGTGTCTGAATTAAACATGATTTATTTGGACGGTGAGCCATTAGATGGCTTTAGTCCTTCTACTCGTCAATACACGATTGCTTTGCCTGTCGGTACGATGGTTCTTCCGGTTATTACTTGGGACCTAATGGACGAGTATGAGACGGTAACAATGACCGAAGGAGGCCTGAATGGAACGACGCGTATCGTAGTTACAGCAGGCGATGGTTCGGTTACGACCTACCAATTGACCTTCTCGGTAGAGCAGGCTTCTAATGTAGATCTACAGATGATTTACTTAGATGGAGATTCCCTGGAAGGCTTTAATCCAAGTATTACTAATTATACGTATAACTTACCGCAAGGAACGACTGCGTTGCCGGTTGTTACCTTTACGCAAGGTGATGAGTATCAATCCGTTAAGGAACGTAAGCCGAGTGGTTTGACAGGTGATTATATCTTGACGGTTCGTGCACAAAGTGGTGCAACTAAGACCTATACGATTACCTTTACATTATCTAAATCGTCCAATACGAATCTGGAAATGATTTACTTGGATGGTCAGCCATTGGAGGGCTTTGATCCTGAGATTACGGAGTATAAAGACACCTTACCTATGGGCGTAACGGTTATTCCTACTGTTACGTTCACCAAAGGTGATGCCACTCAAAAAGTATTGTCTGTTCGTGAAGGAACCACCCAGAAACTGACCGTAACGGCAGAGTCCGGCGATAAGAAGGAATATACCATTCTCTTCGTTATTCAGCGTTCAGAGAGTGCTTTCCTCAAGATGATTTATCTGAATGGAGATAGTTTGGATGGTTTTGAGAGTAAGAAATATGAGTATAGAGTTGAGTTGACTGCACCAATTTGTCCAATCATTACGGTGGATAAGGAGGAGTCTCAGCAGGTTACTATTGCTGCACCATATGCTGCAGGAATGGCTCAAATCGTTGTTCAACCCTTGGGTGGTGGAGCATCCAATACTTATACGATTGAATTTATTGCTCCTATCGTTGAAGATGCTTTGTTAAATGGTATCTTGCTGAATGGTGTGGCTTTGGAAGATTTCCAGCCTACTACGATGAACTATACCGTGTCTTGCGAAGGTGCGCTACCGGAGATTACTCCTATTACGAAAGAAGGTCAAACGGCTTCTGTGCTGCTCAATAAGAACATTGCTACTATCTTTGTTAAAGCCGGGGATTATACCGCAACTTACACCATTACTTTTGAGCAAAAGATTTCGGCAAATGCTTATCTGAATAAAATTCTGATTGATGGTGTTTCGTTAACAAATTTTGCAGCCGAAACGACGGAGTATGAGGTTAATTTAGGTGCCGGCTCTGAACTGCCTGTTGTTACCTATGTGAAGGGGCATGACAATCAGGTTGTTTATATGGGTCAACAAAATGACACGACGGTGCAAATCGTAGTGGTTGCACCTAATGGTGTGGCTAAATCTATTTACATAGTAGCCTTCAATATCGCCAAATACGATGATGCAACGTTGCAAAATATCTACTTGAGTGGAGTAGGGTCTGATGCCTTTATGTTCGTTCCCTCTAAGTACGAATATACTATAACGTATGAAAACGGTCTTCCATTGCCGGATATGACAATCCTCACTCGCGACCGTCAAACTACGATGCACTTTGATAAGGATGCCAACACTCAGGTTATTATTGTGAAGGCGGAAAGTGGTCGCACAGCAACTTATACGCTGCATTATGATCGTATTATGTCCCCCAATGCCCGCCTGAGCGCAATCCTGATAGATGGCGACACTATTGAAGGTTGGAATTCGGAGAAATTCAACTACGTAGATACCTTAGCATGGCGTACCAAAACGGTTCCGAGTGTACAACCGGTAGCCGGTATTCGCGGTCAAGAAATCACCACTTATTTCAGTCAAGTAAATGGTACGACGCGCATTCACGTGAAGGCACCTAATGGCAATGAGGGAGAATATACGATTGCTTTCCCCGTTAAGAAGTCTAATAAGGTGGCACTGAGCAATCTGGAATTGGATCATGAGACATTGTCTATTGAGTTTGATCCTGAAGTGACGGACTATGAAGTCACCTTGCCCAAGGGTGAGACCGCTATTCCTGCCATTCTGTATGAGAAGGCCGAACTCGAGCAGACTATCTCTGTTATCTTCCGTCCTCTGGGTCAAACCAGCGAGGTTACCGTAACGGCAGAGAATGGCGATACACGCACGTATTCGATTACGTTTAAGGCTGCACCTATTACCGATGCGAATGTGCTCAAGAAGATTCATGTTGAAGAAACGAACGTGGATTTGGACTTAACCACGGATGTTGCGCAACGCACGTTTGATGTAGCATTGCCTTATGGCACGAAAACAATGTCAGTAACGTATGTGAAAAACTACACCGAACAGACCGTCTTTGTTCAGCCGGGTGGAGTAAAGAACCCAACTATTATAACCGTTAAGGCTAATCAAGAAGGCACAGAGGATGTCGTTTATACTTTGAATCCTGTGGTAGAGACTGCTGATCCTGCCGTGCTGACATCTATTACAGTAAACGGAACAGCCATTCCCGGATTTAATCCCGAACGATTCTCATATATTGTGCCTATTACGAGCGAACCTGTTGTGCACTATTCAGTAGTACAGGGGGCAAGCGTTAATGTTACCCAACAATCTGCTAAACATTGGGTTGCAGAAGTAACATCCGGCAGTAGAACCAATACGTACGAGATGTGGTACTATTATTCCAACGATGTCATTCCAAATAATGAGTTTACTGATTGGACGACTGCTAAGTATAATAGTGGTCCCAAACCTGTATCTTGGCAAGTTGTAGCAGATGCAGTAGATAGTAAGGGTACGTATTCTTCTGGAGGTGAGGTAAAGCAGAATCCTACAGGTGTGGCTTATTTGTACTCACGTTATCCTGGACTCTTTGGTGTCGGTGGTATTATCCCCGGATTTATCACATTGGGTACTGTTACAGGAAATTTAGGTGTTGCAGGTTCAAGTTACTTCGAAATCAATGGCGGTATTCCGTTCCATAATACTCCGGATATCTTGTCGATTCGATATAAAGCTCCTACAATTTCAGACAACAACCGCATTGTTTATCAAATGACAGGTTCGAATGGTCAGAAAGAGTTAGTTCATAAGGATACGAAAACAATAAAGGATTATGTTACATTAGATATGGATTTGGTATCTACCAATACAGCAGCAGGTAATCCTTCTATGTTAAACATCATCTTAAACTCTTACTACCAAGAGAGTGGAACAACTGCTGATGGAAGTGCTGAAATGTATGTGGATTGGGTGCGTTTTACGTATAACCACAACCTAACCGGTATGACGGTTAATGGTGAGGCTGCTACCAAAACTGGTAACGCATTCACTTATGAGTTGTCCGACTCCGAGAATACCTTAGTTCCGCAATTGGCCTTCACTGGTGAAGTAACTGACCAGGCGCAGAACGTAGTTTGGTCTGCCGAAGTGGTAGAAGGAAAATATGGCGTTCGTCATGCAGACATTACCAACTACGGTGAAGATGGTCAAAGTGCTGCTTATACATTGGATGTAAAGCGTCCATTAAGCCCAATCAATACCTTAAGTGCTATCAATATCGGAGGTACTCCGTTAGCAGCCTTCAAGAAAGATTCGTTCTATTACGAAGTTATCCTGAGCGCTGACGAACTGATTAAGGATGTTTATCCTACTCCGGAAAGTCACTTACAGACCATCACTACCGTTTGGGGTGCTGATAGCACGATGACCATTACCGTGACACCTGAATATGGAGAGGCTAATGTTTATACCGTTAAGTTCAAGGTGATTAAGTCCGCCGCCACCACCTTAAGTATGATTACCGGTATTGAGAACTTTGAGCCTAACACGCGCGAGTATATATATATAGGTGAGCAACTGCCGGAAATGAAGTTCGAGAAGAACGAAGTTCATCAGACGGTTGAGATGAATAATGGTGTCTTCACCGTTACTGCTGAAGATGGCAGCGTTGGCACTTATACCGTTACTTTACAAGCGCCGGAATATACCACTTCGGCTCTACTAACCGATTTGAGCATCGAAGGCAACTTGATTCAAGGCTTCAGTAGCGAGACGTACAACTACACCGCTACCCAAGCACCGGTTTGGACATCCTTCATTAAGGAATACAATCGTGACTCAGTCATCTACACGATGCGTAACGATAGTATGTTATGGCATGTAATCGGTTCGCCGGCTGGCACGGAACATACTTATACGCTCTTCTATGGAACGTTGGCCGGAGATAATACTAATCTTCGTATGATTTATATCAATGGCGAACCATTCGCTGACTTTGATCCTGAAGTTTCGGACTTCACTTATTTGACCGACACAACCGATCAGATTGCAGTGGAGAAAGACGAAGAACAACAGTCTATTGCAATGTCTCTGGATGGTAATGTATATACGATTACTGTAACTGCTCCTGATGGCACGACAAAGGTAACTCGTCACTTAACAATCAATCGCAAGTTATCTGCCGAGAACCGCCTGAGTGATTTGCAGTTAGACGGTGTAACGATTGACGGCTTTGCTCCGGATTCGTTCTCTTACGTCATCACGATTCCTGTAGGTGCATATAAGACGGAACAACCGCAGTTGCCGGACATTACCTACACGCTCATGCAAAAGAATGAACAAGTAGAGATTTCCGAAGGACGTTTGGGCGAAGTTACCGAGTTGTATGTAAAGGCAGAGAACGGAATAAATCAAAACATATATTCTGTTCTTATTCAAGCCGAACCCAGCCACAACGCTTCCTTGTCCGGTATTATGGTGAATGGCGTACTCGTGGATCGCTTTGAGCAAGGTCGTCACTACTATTCGGTATCGCTCTCGTCTAAGGACGAAGAGGTGACTTATACTACTGAGGATAACTTCCAAACCATTACTCAATCGCATAATGGCAATATCTATACGATTCACGTAGTGGCACAAGATGGTGTTACCATGTCGGATTATGAGGTGGAAATCTTCCGCGAGCATGAGAATAACGATGCTCAACTGCAGAATATCCTTTTGAATGGTGCAGATATGTCGGAGTATAACCCATCTATGAATCCAACACTCACCTTTGATCCTGCTAATAACACCTATTCCATTAAGTTACCAACCAAGGATGCAGTGCTGCCTGAAGTTTCTGCACAACTCAAAATGGAAGGTCAAAAAGTGAATGTGGTGAATGATGGTAATGTAATCAAGTTGGTTGTAACAGCCGTGGATGGTGTCTCCACCAATACATACACCCTGACCTTTGAGCAACCGAATAAGAGCTTCAATGCCAACCTCGATATGATATACTTGGATGGTGACTCCATCAATAAGTATGGCGTAACCTTTGCTCCTACCAACTACTACTACTTGGTTAAACTGCCTGTAGGCACAACTAAGTTGCCCGAAGTGGCAGTTCAAAAGGCGGAGGACGAACAAACATACAATATTAAGCAGGATGGTAACCGAGTTAATATCACCGTTACCGCGGAAGATGGTCACTCTCAATCTACCTATACATTGGTATTTGATATCCAATTATCGTCCAATAAGAACTTAGCCATGATCTTCTTAGATGGCGATTCATTGCAAGGCTTTGATCCTGAGGTGTATAACTACCAGTTGAACTTGCCGGTGGGTACACAGTCCTTCCCGCATGTAACATGGTACACCGGTGATGAGAGCCAAGTGGCAACATTGGACACCGTTTCTATGGATGCTCTGCGAGCAATTGAGCAAATCCACGTTACAGCCGGAGATGGTTCGTCCTCTGTCTATACACTTAATATGGACGTAATGCGCTCCGATGTGGATACATTGCGTAATATCTTCGTGGATGATAAACCACTGGCTGATTTTGATGCACATCAATTCGAGTATTCCTATACGTTGGCTGCCGGTACAACCGAACTGCCGAAGGTCGATTATGAGAAGGGTGACCAATACCAGACCGTTAAAGTGGATACCTTGATTGAATCAACCGTTTCGTACAAGACCTTTGGTCAGAAGCTGCAGATTACTGCAACGGCTCAATCCGGTTCGTCCAATAGTTATGTGCTACACTTCCCAATGATGTTGTCGGATAATACGGAGTTGTTCATGATTATGCTCAATGGCGAAGTGCTGCCAGGTTTCGTTAAGGAACTGCGTAACTACACCGTCCAAATGCCTTACCGCGAAGGAAGTCATGAACTGCCGATTATCACCGTTCAAACCGCAGAGGCGGCTCAGACATACGACATCATCTTGTCGGATGATACAGTTCGAATCAATGTGACGGCAGAAAATGGTGCAGTAGGTACTTATACCCTTGTGTTCAACTTCTCGGAATCTCCTTACGCTCTGCTGGATAGCATCAAAGTCAATGGCGAGATGATTGCAGGCTTCAATCCTGAACTTACTGAATACTACGATACCTTGTTCGTTGATTCGCCACTGCCTGTTGTTGACTTTATAGCCAATAACGACAAACAGATGCTGGATATTACAACATCGGATATCATGGATGCCGATAACCATCGTGTCTTCACCTACTTATGTAGTGTGACTTCGGCAGATGGTTCTAACTTCCAAGACTATTCCGTTCAGTTCTGCTTTGCTAAGACCCAACGCGATACCACTTACTCGTCCAACCGATTGCTGGAGATTAAACTGAATGGTGAGTTGATTGACGTAGCACATGGATTTAATTATGACTTCCATGCGGATACGCTCAATTACACTTATGCCGCTTATCCGATTGGTTCAAGTGATGATGTGTACTTTGATGCCACTGCGATTACTTATACATTGGAGACTCCGGATCCTGTAGCGGGTGTTCGAGTGGATACTATAGATAATGCCACCATTGTAGATGCTGAAACAGGTCGCTGCGTGGCTCGCGAAATCAAACTCATTGTCTTCAACAAGGATAACGTGGAGCGCACCTATACGATTAAGCAGTCCATCGCCCTTTCTACCGATAGCACGGTAACACGCGTCTATATCAATGGCGAGACCTTCATGGACTTTGACCCTGCTATCCATAACTATACCTACTACTACAAGAAAGGAACCTCTATGGGTGTTTCCTATGAAGCCCAAGATAGTTTGGCTCATGCCAGCGAGGCTATTATTGACCAAGATACGAAGGTATGCACCATTGTTTGTCAGTCCGAACATGCGTATATCGTGGATAAGAACCGCTCCGATTGGAAGAATATCTATACCATTCAGTTCGTTGAATCGTCATTGGACGAGGCGGCTAATCCTAACGAGAGTGACTGCTTGATTAAGTTCTTGCCTAACTCTACGCAGGTTATGCTGGCAAGCTTGCGCAGTGGCGTACAGTTTGCACTCTATGACCAAAATGGTAAGTTACTCTACTTCCGCTTACTGGATGCTTGTGACCCAAGTAATGCTGTTGTTTCTAAAGACGGTTACGGTCATGATTACTTCTCGGATGTCAATGATATATCACAATGCACCATCTTGACACTTGACCCAAGTAGATTCTACATCTATACTTTCTATAGCGATGGCGGCAAGAAAGTATGTAAGTCTGGTAAGTTTATCTTTACACGCTAATAAATAACTGATTATGAAAAAAAGTTTATATACAATGCTCGCATTAGTCATCGCGCTTGGTTGCGCGTTGACTAGTTGCGAGGAGGCTAAGAATCTTGGCCCCGAAGGAGTACCTCAGATTCGCATCATCAATAAAGTAGAAACATTACCTGTAGATACAACGTATCGATTCATGCTGTCTGTCAGTATATCCAATGTTGAATGGACCTCTTCTGAACAAACGGTAGCTACCGTTAATTATAAAGGAGAAGTAAAAACGTTAAAGGCTGGCCAAACATGGATCAAAGCCGAACGTGAGAACAAAGCCGACAGCTGCTTAATAACTGTCAAATAAGCAATCTGCAATAAGCAATAATCAATAAGAAAGCGTCAAGATTGTTTCTTGACGCTTTCTGTATGTATCGCATCCATGATTTGCTGAACGGCCTCTGCACTGATATGATGCGCTTGTGCCCATTCTAATCGTCGACGCAGTATGTCTTGATAGCGGGTAGGTTGCACGATATCTACGCCATGAGATTTCTTCCAATCGCCTATCTGCTTACTTATCTGCATCCGCTTATCAATCATCGCCCATATAGCATCATCTTGCTCATCCATCATCGCCCTCAACCACAATAAGTCGGTGTTTCGTGTTTCGTGTTTCGTGTTTGGTCTTTCGTGTATGGTATTTGCCAACTCCTCCGGAGTTATCTGCTGTTTAGCATCGCTAAGTGCCTGTTCCGGATGTGGATGCACCTCAATCATAAAGCCGTCGTAACCTAATTGGCATCCGGTTTGATAGAGTGCAGCCACTAACTGACGATTGCCACTCATATGACTGGGGTCCAGAATCAAGGGCAGGGTAGGGCGTTGTTGGCGTAACTGATAGGCCATCTCCCAGCAGGGGTGATGATTACAGCCGCGGTGAATAGCCACCACCGGCAATCCGGTGCGCTCCAACCGCTCTATATTGCCTATCCATAATGCCACATCGTTATTCACCGGATTCTTAATCCCAATCCCCTTAAATGTGCCTCCGGGCACACCGTTCTTACCTCTTACCTCTTCGTTCTTACCTCTTACCTCTTCGTTCTTACCTCTTACCTCTTCGTTCTTACCTCCGACGACCGCTCCCGCGATTTCCTCTACCGCCATGGGATTGGCACTTGTTCGTGCGCCAATCCATATATAGGCGATATGTGCTTTGGCTGCGGCTCTGACTTGTTCAGCGTTGCTCACTTCGGTGGCAGTATCTATGCCCAATTCGTCCTGCACGCGCTGCAACCATCGCAAGCCCTGCTCACCTATGCCATGGAACGTATCTGGTGAGGTGCGAGGCTTCCATATCCCTGCTCGAAAGATAGTGCCTCCGGGCACACCGTTCTTACCTCTTACCTCTTCGTTCTTACCTCTTACCTCTTCGTTCTTACCTCTTACCTCTTCAATCTTACCTATCTCCCTCGCAACAGTCATTATCTGTTCTTCGCTTTCCGCAGCGCAAGGACCTACTATGTATATATGTTCTTTCATGTTTAGTTATACTTCGTAATTCTATTTCCGCTGCAAAAGTACAAAAAAAATTGCATATATAAAAATAAAATTGAAATTTTGCAACGAAATAATCGTTCGAGCTTTCGAGCGAGATAAGGAATTCCACTTGCATGCCTTAACAATTCGTTTCTGCCTCGCTTTGTATATGCATGTAATTGCGTATACGTTCTTTACTATTGCTTTATGATTCCTTTACTATTCCTTTATGATTGCTTTACTATTGCTTTATGTTATAAAAAGCGTAACCTAAGGGTACAACACCTTTACAATAACCGGAAACTTATCCTTTATCTCAAAAGTTTGGCTTATGTAACATTTTGGATACCTAAAATTAGTGTAATTCCCTATAAATGATTATCTTAGCAGGAAAAAATAAATTTTTCGCTGCTTTATGGTCAAAAAATGTCCAATTTGTGGAGGTCAAAGAACAATCAAAAAAGGTCTAAGTCATGGTAAGAAACGATGGTATTGTAAGAGTTGTAATAAGTATTTTACGCATCTTAATAACAAAGCAACCAGATTAACGCATCAGATAAAATATTTGTATTATGACAAGATGCTTCCAATGCAAGATATTGCCGATTTATGCGGTGTGACACGAATGACGGTATATCGCCATATCCGGGAGATAAAAGAACGTACTCCGTTGCAATCTCATTTATCTTCTCAACAAGATGGCATTGTCTTACAAATGGATGCAACATATTGGGGACAACATTTTGGGGTATTAGTGGCGAGGGATCATATTAGTGGTAAAATACTATGGTACAAATACATCTATACTCACGAGAAGGTAGAAGATTATGTAGAAGGAATATGTTACTTGGCATCAAGAGGTTATCCCATAATAGGTATCGTTGGTGACGGCATTAGAGGTGTGCCTCAAGCTATCAGCTATCCATATCAGTTTTGCCAATTTCACGCACGTAAACGTTTCTTGGAAAGATTGTCTTCTTGTCACAAATCTGATGCTCGTGAAGGACTGAAAATCATAATACAGAATCTATGTACAATGGATAAAGAGAGCTTTATTGGCAGCCTTAACGAATGGTATCTAAAATGGAGCACATGGATAAATGCAACTACAGGCCAAATCCCTAAAAGGAAACGTTATAAACACTGTGATATTAGAAATATTTGGCTTGAACTGCAACGCGTTATGCCTATTATCTGGACGTTTTACGATAAGCCTGAACTCAACATGCCAAATACAAATAATGATATGGAAGCCTTATTCTCTAGTTTAAAGAGAAGGATGATATTGCATGCTGGCATTAGGAATGAACAACGGATAAAATTGATAGATGCATACTTATCAAAACCACATCCTAAAATACACATAAAGAAATAACAATAATCTACCTTTTAGGTACTCAAAATGTTACATAGACCAAAAGTTTACTATTATTAAGATTTTAATCAATGTTATAGGTGCTTTTGGGGGTCGAGGGTCGGTCGACAGTGTCTAAACACCCTCTAAACACTCATTAGACCCTTAAAAGTTTACTATTATTAAGATTTTGCTATTATTAATGATTTTATGATGGGACTGGAGCCCGTTAGTACTACTTACGTACCCCCTTAAGGGGGTAGTAAGTATACGTACTAAGGGCATCAATCGTAGTCCCTCAAACTCCCACCCTCGCAAAAATCAAAAAGTAAGTATCTACACCCTCTTCGGGAACTGCAAGCAGCCGAAAAAAGAAACAATTAACGTTGACAAAAATCGCGATTCCGTGAAGAAATTGCCATTTTTATTTGCATATATGCAAAATATTTTGTACCTTTGCAGCGCAATTAACCAATTAGCCAATTAACAATGAACTAAAAAATGCGGAGAATAAATAGTGTAATCTCCGCAAATATGCGGCGAATGGTGCGAGTTTTCATCGCATAACATAAACAACGAGTAATACAGATTGCTATATGAGAGCAATATACCTTTGGCAACATGAGGATTGGCCGCGATTCTATTGGGACGCAGATCGCCTACTGAGTTTGCTCGGTGAAGTGCGTAGTTTGCAAGGTCAACTATTAGGACGCATGTCCGCCCTTGGTTTTGAGGGCGTACAACGCCATTTAGATGCATTGACGGAGGAGATTATCGGGTCATCGCGCATTGAGGGTGTGGAACTGAGTCGAGATAGTGTGCGCAGTTCGGTGGCACGCCATTTGGGTGTGACGTTGGACAAAGATCATCTGCCCGACCATTATACCGAGGGGGTGGTAAATGTGATGATGGAGGCTACCCTGCACTATGCAGAACCACTGAACGCAGAAAGGCTGTTTGGTTGGCATGCAGCACTATTTCCAACAGGTTACAGCGATGGCTATAAGATAGACGTGGCACGCTGGCGCTCCGGTGAGGAGCCGATGCAAGTGGTGTCCGGACCAATGGGAAAGCAGAAGGTACACTACGAGGCTCCCGATTGCGGACATATTCCAGAAATGATGGAACAGTTTATGCAGTGGGTTAATGACGAAAATGACAACACAGACCCAATCATCCGTGCAGCATTGGCACACTTGTGGTTTGTGACCATACACCCATTTGACGATGGTAATGGCCGTATAACACGCACTATTACAGAGATGATGTTGGCACGTGCTGACCAAAGTGAACGCCGATTCTATAGTATGTCGGCAGAGATTATGCACCATCGCAATGGGTATTATGATGCTCTTGAGCGGGCACAAAAATGCAATATGGATGTGACGGAATGGTTGGTGTGGTTTTTGGAGACGTTACGCGATGCATTGACACAAGCTATAATCACTACGCAGCGGACTCTAAAGAAAGCAACTTTCTGGCAACGTATGGACGGCATCGAGATTAGCGAGCGTCAGCGGAAGGTAATCAACTTGCTATGGGATGGATTGGACGGCAAATTGAATACCGGCAAATGGGCAAAAATTAACCATTGCTCACAGGACACTGCGCTGCGTGATATAGATGATTTGATTGAGAAGGAAATACTGCGCAAGGCAGCAGAAGGGGGCAGAAGTACAAATTACGAATTGATAGAAGATTAACCAATTAACCAATTACAATATGAAAAAAATCAGTATTTTATCTCGAAGTGCTCTAAGCACTATTGTATTATTTTGGTGCGCTCTAAGCACCATGCCAATGTCGGCTCAAGTAGCAGCCAAAAACAAAGCCAACAAAGACACTCAGTCTTATCGTTACGAAATCGAATGTGCAGGTAATGCTCAACCCGGCTCGTACTTGGTGAAAGTATGGAGTTATAGCAAGAAAAAAGCAGTGGCCGAGAATCAATGCCGCAAAAATGCCGTACACGGCGTATTGTTTAAGGGCTTTGGTGGCGGCGATGGCTGCATCGGTCAACGCGCTATCGTTTCTAATGCCGGAGCAGAAGATGCCAATAAAATCTATTTCGATAAATTCTTTGCCGAAGGTGGCGAGTTTATGAAATATGCTTCTATCGTTGGTGGTACGATGGAGACCGTTAAGGTAGGTAAAGAATATAAGGTAGGAAACGTGGTGAATGTGCGCAAAGATGAACTGCGTAAAGCCATGGAAGATGCCGGAATAATCAAATCATTTAATGCAGGATTCTAATATGAAAAAAATTGCTATTGTATTATTCATAGGGATGGTAGCCATCCTTATGGTGGGCTGTGGCCGATATCGCTCTCAAGCCAGTTACGAAATGCCAAGTCAGGTATTAAGTGCTAATTATGACGGCAGTTACGTGATTCGCGTTCGCATCAGAGCTCGTAATGGTGCTATTGCCTTTACAGACGGTCAGCGCAAGGCAGTGAAAGAAGTCCTGTTTGACGGCGTTGCTGCCGGCTCAAATGGCATTGAGGCACTGCAACCTATTTGCTTTGATAAGAACATCCAAGCTAAGCATGAAGACTATTTTAATGCTTTCTTCTCCGATGGCGGAGATTGGACTAAGTATGCTTCTCTAAAGGACAAACGTACCGGAACAACCAAGTATGAACGAGACGGAAAACAAATGGTTGAGACGGTTGTCGTTACGGTCAATCGTAGTGAATTGAAAAAACGCATGCAGGAAGATGGTATCATCCCTGCTCAAAATATGTATGAGTTATGAAAAAACAATTAGTCATGGTGGCTTTATGCTTAGCCACAGTCTTAAACGCTCAAATCAAAAAACCAGAACTGATGGTCTTCCCATCGGAAAACTGGTGCGTCAATAATGGGTATTATACCGAGGTAACTAATTTAGATTATCAGCAGAAAGTTCCTGCTTATCGTGAGGCCTTGCAGCAAAATACTCAACTCAAAATGGCAATCGCCAAGATAAATGATTTATTTGCTGCTCGCCAATTCCCCTTAGAGGATCTTGAACAAACCCTCAAAAACATTGAGCAAGAGCGTGCAGAGGATAATCTGACCATGTCTAAAAACGGCAACGAATTGGCAGAAACACCACTTGACCAATTGAGCCGCGTAGCAAAGGCTGATATTATTCTTGAATTGACTTGGGAACTGAATGATATGGGACCCAAACATAGTCTGACCTATATATTAGAGGCAAAAGATGCTTATACCGCCAAATCCATCGCTGCCGTTAGTGGAACAGGTGCACCTTCCATGTCGGCTGACGTAGCAACCCTGTTAGAAGAAGCCATTGTCGCTAATATGGATAACTTCCAAAACCGATTGATGGACCATTTCGCTGAAATGCAGGAAATGGGACGAGAAGTGCGTATTGACATCAAAGTCTTTGCCGATAATGCTGCAGGCATCGACCTGGAAACAGAATACGGCGAGGACGAATTGGGTGACATCATCCAACGGTGGATGGCGCAGAACACAGTTAGTCAGCGTTTCTCACTCAAATCAGCTAGCGAAACACACATGGACTTCACACAAGTGCGTATCCCTTGCTATGACGACTACGGAATTGCTATGGATGCCGCTGCATTTGCAAAGAAACTACAAAAAGCCCTGAAAAAAGAACCGTTCAAAATCCCAGCTAAGGTCATGATGAAAGGTTTAGGAAGAGCCGTCATCATCTTGGGCGAGAAATGATTCATATTAACCAATTAGCCAATTAGCAATATGAAAAAAATCAATATATTAGGTGCAGCATTGTTATGCTCCCTCACTCTTTTGGCGCAATCGCAGTATTTGCCCATATCTGTTTATGTAGAGGACTTATTAGAACCGTTCCCAGAGACGGCTAAAGTACAAGTGACTAATAAACTGAACCAAATGCTGACCCAACAAGGCATCGCTTCATTAGATAATAACAGCCAGTTCGTGCTGACCGTCTTTATGGTGCCTCAAGATAAAGATGTACTGCCTGGTCCTCCTATGCAGATCGTAGAGACCATGGATGCCAATCTATACATCGCTGATGTGGCACAACAGACAGTTTTGGCTACTACGTCTCAGGTAATCAAAGGATTGGGACGCTCTGAGACACGTGCGTATATGGATGCAATCAAACATCTGAATATCAATTCTCCTGCCATTGCACAATTTATCGAAACAGGTAAAAACAAAATCATTGCATACTATAATAGCGAGGCTCCACGTATTATGAAGGAAGCTAAGGCTTTGGCACAAATGCACGAATATGAGAAGGCCCTATATATGTTAGCCGCCATTCCTGCGCAATGCCAACATTACAACGATGCTATTGCCTCTTCCTTGGATGTCTTTAATGCATATCAAACGTATGTATGCCAGCAAAACCTGCAACAAGCACGCATGGCTTGGGCTGCTGAGCAAAACGCAGAAGGTGCTAAAAAAGCAGGAGAGTATCTTGCACAAATTTATCCTGATGCCGGATGTTATGCAGAAGCCATGGGGCTATACAAGGAAGTGAAAGATAAGGTGTTGGATGATTGGAAATTTGAGATGAAACAGTATCAAGATGGTGTTGACCTGGAGAAACAACGTATTGACGCTGCCCGCCAAGTTGGTATCGCCTATGGTAACCACCAACAGCCAACATCTACCAATATCGGCTTCCTCAGATAAAAGCAAAGAATAATTTCTAAAGTCGGTCTGATATGAATATAAGAAAGCAAATACTTGCCTTCTGCTTGTTGTTAACATTGTCTGCAGTCGCGCAATCTGTTAACACAATGGATTATAAGCGTAATTCATTGGCTAATATGTTGGTATATCATCCTGAAGATGAGTTTGGACCTAATATATACGAGGCTTATTTGGCTATGCCTCTGCCCGATAAATATGATGACCATAATCTAACATGGCGAATCATTGATAATAGTACCGTCACCGGCGTACAACACAATAAAACGGGGTTCAATAAAGCTAAATACGGGCATGTATTGTCGGTATCAGAGATGAAAGAAAACGCGGCCTATATCGAGAACTTACTCAATCAACAACAGATAGGTAAGTCCCTCGTTGCTAAATGGTTTAATATGCAGGGGGATAGTGTGCATAATGCCACTTTTAATACCGAATTGATTCAGGAACGCGGACAATACAACGCTTCTGATGTGGATGTTGAACTGGCATTGCAAACCGTACGTGGCGTGGCTGCCTTAGCCGATGCAGGAGAAGAGTTGATAGGGCAGACCTTTGTCTTAGTCAATGACATAACCTATGTGACTGCCGAAGAAGAAGCCGCTGCTGCTAAAGCCAGTATGGCTATCTTAGGTGGCTTATTTGATGCGCTGACAGGAGGAAAATCCGGCCAGCAAATGGCCAATAGTGTGGGGAAGATTGCCGATAGTTTTACCGGATTTAATGTCAAAACACATAGCTACCTATATGAATTGATTTGGAACGATTCAATTGCCAATATATTCTACCGATATCACTATACCGCTCAACCGAATCCCGATAAAATACTTGCCTTCCTTGCCGATACAACGTCTTTCCGAGTGCGATTTGTCGCTCATGAATACGAATATGATAAGAAATCAACCCTCAAAGGCAAATATGAACGCTCTGAACTGGTTAAGACGATTTGTGCTAGGTCAATTGATAAAAACATTGTGGCATTAGGTAAACAATACGAAGATTTCAAGGTCAAAACGCCGGTATATGGCGTTGAAACAAATAAGAAAGGGTTAATCTCTGGATATACCGCCAAGATTGGACTCAAAGAAGGTGTGGCAGAAAATACAAAGTTCCAGGTTATTCAACGTGTCTATAATCCTGAAACCAAGAAAACATCCTATAAATATATAGCGACTGTCCAACCTATCAAAGGACAGATTTGGGACAATCGCTATAATGCAGTATTAGAACAAGATGCCGGCAGTGACTTGCAATATACCTCCTTCAAAAAAGTTGCAGGAGGCGAGATACTGCCTGGAATGTTACTTGTTGAGGGCAGATATAGCAAGCTTTAAGGTTGCTATTCGCTGCTCGGCATCAGCTTTCTTCTTGCGCTCCAATTCAACAATCTCAGGTTTGGCATTAGCAACGAATCGTTCGTTGTTCAGTTTAGCCATCACACCTCTCAAGAACCCTTCTTGGTGCGCCAGGTCCGCCTCTAATTTCTTCAACTCCTCATCCTTATTGACAAAATTATCCAACGGAATACTGAACTCCGTCGTACCGACAATAAACGTTGACGTTGTCGTTGTCGTTGTGGTTGTCGTTGTCTGAACTTCTACGTTAGCGAGTTTAGTCACCAACTCACTCAACCCAATCGGACTAATCAGTGTTAATTTCTCCTTCGGAGGAATATTCTTGGATGCACGGATATTACGCACTCCGGCTACTACTTCCTTGACGAATTCCATCTGACTAAGGCAGCTGGCTGATTGCTGATTGCTAATTGTTAATTGATAATTGCTAATGCTGATGCTTTCTCCCTCTTTGCGGTCCTTGATATTATGCCACAACTCCTCCGTAATAAACGGCATAAAGGGGTGCAATAGACGTAACATCTCATCAAAGAACGTGAGTGTACATTCGTACGTAGTAGCATCGATAGGTTGCTGATAAGCCGGCTTAATCATTTCTAAGTACCAACTCGAGAACTCGTCCGTATAAAGTTTATAAACCGCCATCAAAGCTTCGCTTAAACGGTATTTGCTCATCAAATCATCTATCTCGTTCGTGACTTCGTTCAGTTTATTGCGGAACCACTCGGTGGCCTCTTTTGCAGTGGCCGGTTGAGGTATGTTCTGCACCTCTAAGCCCTTTACCATGCGGAAGCAGTTCCATATCTTATTGCAGAAATTACGGCCTTGCTCGCATAGCGCATCATCATACAGAATATCGTTTCCTGCAGGAGCAGAAAGCAGGATACCCATACGTACACCATCAGCTCCGTATTGTGCAATCAATTCCAACGGGTCAGGACTGTTGCCTAACGATTTGGACATCTTGCGACCTAATTTATCGCGCACAATACCTGTGAAATAAACATGCTTGAATGGCATCTTACCCGTGTACTCATAACCCGCCATAATCATGCGAGCTACCCAGAAGAAAATAATATCCGGACCGGTTACCAAATCGGCAGTAGGGTAGTAATAGGCTAATTGATTATTGCTGATTGCTGATTGATTATTGGTGATTTCGGAGCCATCATTCAGGAAGAGCGAAATAGGCCATAACCAGGAACTGAACCAGGTGTCTAAGGCTCCTTCGTCTTGAATTAAGTTGAGAGTTGAGAGTTGAGCGTTGAGCGTTGTGGGTAAGTTGAGAGTTGATAGTTGTTTTTTGGCGTCCTCTAACGAAGGAGCAACGATAATCAAGTCCTCGGGATAAGCCTCTGCTCCCACTTCGTCCAATACCTCTTTGATATAATACGCAGGAATACGATGACCCCACCATAATTGACGGGATATGCACCAGTCCTTAATGCCTTCTAACCAATTGCGATAGGTGTTCTTATACTTAGCCGGATAGAAGACAATATCGTCATTCATAACAGGCGGCAAAGCGATATCGGCAAAGTGCTGCATGCGAATAAACCATTGCAGACTCAAGCGGGGCTCAATAGGCACATTGGTGCGCTCCGAGTAGCCGACTTTATTATCGTAATCCTCAATCTTCTCCACCAACCCCAATGACTGCAAATCCTCAACAATCTGCTTTCTGCAATCAAATCGGTCCATGCCGTGGTATTTGCGAACATTGGCTTGTAAGTCTTCTTCTACGGTGTCCATATTCAAATGGGCATCAGCCGTAAAGATATCAATCGTCTTTAAGTCATATTTCTGCCCCAAAGCATAGTCATTCACATCATGAGCCGGAGTTACCTTCAAACATCCTGTACCAAAGCCAATCTCTACATAGCGGTCCTCAATAATCGGAATCTCACGACCTACACCCGGCACAATCACATGCTTTCCTTTTAACCACTGATTCTTCTCCTCTTTGGGATTGATACAAACTGCAATATCACCAAAGATTGTTTCGGGACGCGTGGTAGCTACAACGGCGTAATCAGCCCCGGTCTCAGGGTTGGTAACACCCTGCTCAACCACCTTGTATTTGAGGTAATAAAACTTGCTATGTTCGTCATGATAAATAACCTCTTCATCACTCAGTGCAGTCTGCCGTTCCGGGTCCCAGTTGACCATTCGTAAACCTCTGTAAATCAATCCTTTACGGTATAAATCGCAGAACACTGATATAACCGCTTTGGAGCGTGTTTCGTCCATCGTAAAAGCCGTTCTATCCCAGTCGCAAGAGCAGCCTAATTTACGCAGTTGTTTAAGGATAATTCCTCCATGCTCTTCGGTCCAATCCCAAGCATGTTTGAGGAACTGTTCACGGGTCAAATCGCTCTTGTTGATGCCTTGCTCCTTAAGGCGCTTAATCACCTTGGCTTCGGTCGCAATCGAAGCATGATCTGTACCGGGAACCCAGCATGCGTTTTTACCTTGTAAACGAGCGCGACGAACGAGTACGTCTTGGATGGTCTCGTTCAATACGTGTCCCATGTGTAATACACCTGTTACATTAGGGGGAGGAATAACCACCGTAAAGGGTTCACGACCATCCGGTTCACTATGAAAAAGTTTGTTGTCTAACCAATATTGATACCACTTGGCTTCAATGTCTGTAGGATTGTATTTTGTATCCATTTTAAATGATATTTAATTTCAATTTCACAAAAAGCGCACAAAGGTACAAAAAAAAATGGAATAATGCAATAAAAATATGCAAAAAAACAAAATAAATTTTATTTATTTGTTCAGCCCGAAAAAAAATCGTATCTTTGCATGCTAAATTATGCGCTCATGCGCTCGTAAATGCACGTATATGAAGAAATATTTTGTATTATTGGTGTTGATGTTGTGCTGCGGTTCATGGCTGATGGCCGCCACAGTGACTCCGGAATATTCTACACGTGGTAGGGAATTTTGGGGAGTGTTTATGGATAACAAAGAGACTAAACCCGACGATAAGTCGCTGGAGTTGGTGGTGTATATCACTGCCGAGGCAGGAGCTGATGTTACGATTGAAGTGCCCGGAATGCCTAAAATCACCAAGTCAGTCAATGGTCTGGATTCGGTGGTCTTCTCGCCTAATGGTGAGTATAGTGTCAATAATGTGTACCTTAATACATTTGACAAAGATATGGAGAAGGTTCTAAGCAAGAGCATCCATATTTATAACACGGATCCTAATGACGAGCGTGTATTTGCCTGCTATCTGTACAATAAGGCCGGTCAGCCCGGTTTCATTACCCAAGATGCGTCGTTGCTGTTGCCTAAGACGATGTATGGGTACGAATATATGGTACAAACCTATAATGACGATAGCCGTTACACCGAGTTCGCAATTGTGGCAACCGAGAATAATACGGACGTGGTTATTCATACATCTGTGCAGACCAAGCAGGGGTCAACGTCTATTACTAAGACACTTAATCGCGGTCAGTCGCTGTTTGTGGTTAGTCAGTACCGCACCGACTTGGAGGCCGAGGAATCCATTGATCTTTCCGGAAGTACTGTGTGTGCTACTAAGCCTATTGCGATGTTCGCCGGAAATATAGCACCTAAGATTCCTTTCCAAGATGCTTATTCGGAAGGATATGCTTTTGAACAGTTATTGCCGATGGATATTGCGGGCAAGGAGTATTATTTGGCATTGGGTAAGGGCGTGAAAGAAATGCAGTACGATTTTGTTGCTGTTTATCCAAATACCAAACTGACGGTCAAGTATAATATCACCGGTAACTTAGTGTCGGACGTCATTGATTTGCCTAATGTGGGGGATAAATTACCTTCGTTTGGACAATTATCGGCCGAAATAACGGATGTATATATATCTTCCAATCAGCCGGTGCTATGTATGCAGTACATGACCAGTGGTGCAGTGAACCAAGAGAAAGTGATGGTGGATGTTACCCATTCGGTTATGGTGAACTGGGGTAATCCAACTACGGCATTGACCGCAGGGTGGGAACAGCGACTCAATAAGGCACGGTTCGTTACTCGACAAATGACCCCCAAGGAGAATCAATCGCTGCATTTTACACCGCCACAAAAGCACTTTGCTCATCTTGTGCTGCGTAAGAGCGATTTGGCAACATTGCAGATAAAAGGACAGGACGGCAACCCTGTCATTCCTGACCAGACAGTCTTTAATAAGTCCTTCAAGGCCAATGCGGATATGGTTTATGGTTCGGTGCTATTGCCGAACGAATCACAGTGGTTTGATATTAGCGTTGGTGGCGAAGGATTTACCGGATATACCTATGGTATAACGGATGGTATAGGATACCTCTATACGATGGATTTCCAGCATGTTTACGATGACGATTCGCTCTTTATTACTACGGATGAGAATATCATGTCACCCCTGTCTTACAACTTAGAAAGAATGCCTCAGGGATGGTTGCAACGTCAGCCTTACTACTGGCTCAATCCGGATTCAATGCGTCTGGATACAGCATATATATGCGACTCATCGTGGGTGGACTTTAGTGGACAATTGCGCAAGGATATCCAATACGATGCCATCACGTGGCGTATTTACGAGTGCGATAAGAAGGGTAAACCGACATCTAAATTGATTGTGGAGGAAACGGTGGGTGCCGATAAAGTGACTAACCTCAAACAGGATTGGCGATACCAGTTCATCCTTGATCCACAACTCAATAAACAACCTGCTCAACGTGATCCGTTTACGTTCTATCAAGTACAAATGGAGATGAGCCGCCCTCGTCAGTTATGCACCGACATGGATCCACTATTAGATACCCTCAAAACCATGATACGCGTCAATCGTATTTATAACGACACCGTATGGCGAATGGCATGCGAAGGTGACACCGTGCGTGGTGTCTTCTACGAAACAATCAATGGGGTGCGTGTAGAAAGTAAATTCGCTGTGGGTGCCACATTGGACGAGGAAAAGGGTATTTATCCGCTTAAACTCGAGGACAAGACCGGACCTATAACACGCAGCTATACCACTATCAATGGTTGCGACTCCCTCGTCACGCTACGCGTATATGTCTTCCCCAAACAGGAAGAAGTTGTGACTATGCTTGAGTGCGAAGACTCGCTGTACTTGCATCGATTTGGAAGCCACTTCAACTCACAAACATTAGACAAGGTCGTTCCAAAGGATAGTATTGATAATAAGCCGCACTACTACGAAGATGTGTTCCCTACAGACAACCTCTTCAAGAAACTGCCGGACGATAATGAGTTTAAGGAGCATTTTAGTACGTATGAGTGCGACAGTGTACTTAAACTGACCCTTACCGTCATGGACCTTGATTCCAAGGATACAACGGCATATTGGTGCTTGGAACAGCACGGAGGAGCACCCTTCAAGTGGAATGTTTATCCGGGTAAGACGATGGAAATTGCCAAGGATGATGAAGGCATGGATTGGTCCACCGGTATTGGTATTGGTGACTTCTATGATAAATTCCCATATTCTACCGACCGCTATCCCGACTGCGATTGCGATAGTATGCGCTACCACTTGCATCTTATCATGGTTTCTAATACAGACAAACATGCCACTATCCATCTATGCCAAAACGAGACAAGAACAGTGGATGTACACGGCAAGATAGATGGTTCTAAACTGCCGGTCGGACTAACCCAATTCCGCCAAACGGTATCCGTTGGAGAATGCTCTTATGAGGACTTGCTCGATGTTTATGTGCATCCTATCTATAACGACACCTCTGATGTCGTCGTTTTCTACGGTACCATCTGCGATGGAGGCACTTATCGTTGGGAAGATGCTAATGGTAAACTGCATGGCAATAACGGTCTAGTCTATTGCCGTGAGAAAGAAGACTCTGTCTTATTGGATGGCACCGTTGAGATGTTTAAGAACGAAGGCTCTTCCCGTTGGCCAGACCTCGTTTATACTTTCGAGGATCGCCAAAAGACCATCTCTTGTCCTGACTGCCACGATGATAAGGGCGGTTGCGATAGTATCATGGTGCTGCATCTGATCATCGCTCCTCATTATAACTTCAACGATGCACCATTAACGCTGTGCTCGGACGATACCGTGCGTTGGAACGAAGGTGATACCCTCTATTACGGTGAGCATTTCCAATGGAATGAACCCATACCGGCTAATAGTCGGAAACTCACTAAGGGCGAATATACCATGGCCCGTCATTGGAAAACGGTGTATGATTGCGACTCTACGCACAATGTGGAAATAGCGGTCTATGATGCTCAATTTGACGCATCAGATGTGTCGCTGCATAGTAATCAGCAATACAATCTCTTTGATGATGATGATGCACAACTCTATTCATGGTCTAACGTCAAGACCGTTGAAGGCTTTGCGCCATCGGATGTCAAGGATACATTACTGCGCGATACAACCTACCAACCGGATTGCGGCTGCCGTATCGTCAAAACACGTCGCGTATTTATCTACCCCGAATACCGCATTGAAGAGCCTGCTCAGTCGGAGTGCCAGGATGTAGTTAATACTTATCAATGGACGAATCACGATGACCATCTGATTTGGATGATTGATACGGTGACGAAACAAAAAACACAATACACGGCTAACGACATATCCTTGGCGCAATACGGCGTCTTCATGTTGGTGGATTCGATGCCGACTACGACTTGCAAGGACTGCGAGACGCCTGCCAATGACTCGGTCTTCTATCAGATACTCACTATCCAACCTATTTATACCGAACATATTAACCGTCAGATAGATTATGTAGCTATCTGCTCGGATGATACGATTACTTGGAATCGCGGCGAAAAAAACGGTATTGTGCTGTACTACGGTCCGGATTACGATAAGATAGAGCATCCTATTGACGAAACGCCTTATACCTACATCGTCTCTGCTGATACAGTGGCTTCTGTGGCTGAAGGATTCTTGTTGGATTCGATTAACCTCAAGAATACTCAAGGAACATGCGATAGTACCCATTACTTCCATATCAGTATTTCGCATAGTTTCTACCATCAGCATAATGTCACCATCGGAGATAACGATTCCACGTATATCTTCCATCATGGCTGCGTATATGAGCGCGATATAGTGGGACAGGACTTCCACTACTACGATTACATGGATCATACTAAACCGGTGGATTATACCCAACTAACCGATCGTACTATGCGTGAAGTAGTACTGTACGATACCCTCAAGACCTTTGCCGATTGCGATAGTATAGTGGAAGATATAGTGCGCATCTATCCTACTTATTACATCTATACGGAAGATACCACTTGCTCCAATGTTGAGTTTAACTGGCGTAATGGACCGGACGAATCGCCGGGTAAGTTTCTGGAACTCAATAAACGTTTCGGTACCATCACTGATAAGGTGGTTTGCTACTACTACGATTCACTCCTAACGAAGGCCTATGGTGTTCCTGTGGACTCTGTCTTTGTGCTTAAACTCACTGTCCTGCCCGGAGGTATGTTGGAGATTAATGGTAAGGGTTGCAAGAACGAACCATATAAATTCAATGGCTATACTCTTCAGTACGATCCTGCTCATCCTGATATAGATAAACAAACTGCTACCTTCAATTGGGACAACGAAGGTGGTTGCGGAGCTAAACTAACACTAACGGTTGATTTCCATAATGCCTATTTCCCAGAATCAGATATATACGGCGGAGCCACTACTATCAAGGAAGACTCTGTCTGCCGCTATGACCCCTATGCTTGGGTAGAAGATGATGGCTCCGAGCATACTCTCGCCTTGTATGATGAACAAGGTAATCATCTCACCGAGATACCTACTGACACCTTGGGATGGATTACGGTCTATGACTCTCTCAAAACCAAGGAATGTAAGTGCGACTCCGTCTTCCAACTCCATCTGTTCGTCAAGGCTGCTTATCACATCTATGATACCACCACGGTGATTTGTACCAACCAGTCCTTCACGTGGGAGCAGACAGGTAAGGTTTATCAGAGCGATCATGACTCTATTCTGCGTGACACCATGTGGTACACCGCCGTCTCTGGTTGTGATAGTATCTATTTCCTGAAGGTCAAAGCCAATCAATCCTACCTGTTGCCTCGTGCTGACACGATATGCGCTACCGAAGGTCAGAGTTACCAATGGCGCGGACAGTCGCTGGACGATGTGATTGCAACCGTTCGAGAGACGCAAATCAAAGTGGATACCATCTTGCGCGATTCACTCAAGACCGTCCTTTGCGATTGCGACTCCGTCTATACCGACACCGTCCTCATCGCACCGGTTGTATCCCATGAGAAATTCGATACAACCTGTTATGGAAATGCATATATACTAAATGAACGGATATTTACGTTCTCGCCTACGTGCAGAGATACAGTATGCTGCGATACGCTGCCGAATATCTATGGCTGCGACGAACCCTATGCCGTCACGCTCCATATATTGGATACTACTCACCACGCATTGGATATACCTGCTATCTGTGCCGACCAAGAAACGTATGATATCTTCTATTCTATCAAGGATGGACCTGCTATTCCGGCTCCTAAGTACTACATGATAGCGTTTGATGATTATGCTCATAGCCAGAACTTTGTGGATGATAATGAGGACTGGATAGACTTGTCGGATCCCGAGAAAATCACCTTGCCGATGCCTGTACCGATGTCCGGTGCGTCCTACGTGCACCCTGATGATTACCATGGTATCATATCTTTCTCCAATGGCTACTGCTCTGAGTCTATGCCGTTTACATTACCATTACGCTATCCGGCTACAATCTTGCATCAGCACTGGAATGATGTCATCAATATCTATACGGCTGAGTTTAACGGAGGCTATACGTTTGATTCCTATCAATGGTATGTCAATGACCAGAAACTGATAGGTGAGACTAAACCCTATCTGTACCGTCCGCAGTCCTTGGGCGACTCGGTCTATAACGTTGAACTGCGACGCGTGGGAGAAGACTATTACCTCTGCACTTGCGGACTCAAGACAATGGCTAATGTAGGTGGTAACCCAATCGATCCAATGGGACCACAAGACCCATACGTGGCGGTCACTCCGACTGATGTCACTAAGGACCATCCGTATGTGCATATAATCTCTACTGCCGGCGGTTCGTATGAGTTGTTGGATACTTATGGCTCGCTATATACGTCCGGCAAGTACCGTCAAACAGCCAGTACCAATATAGTGGCGGCCGAGGTGGCTCTACCTGCAATAGAAGGGGTATATGTCATGCACTTATACGATAATGCTGCAGGAGAACGCAGTGTCAAAATAATGGTTCACTAATGCAAAAACAATACGACTATGCAATATATCCTTCATAATCTCCGATTGGCTCTGATTGGTTCGTTGCTGTTGATGATGGCAGCGCCCGCTGTGGCTCAACGACGTATTTACGCGTCCGATCGCGCTACGCAACAAGCCTATAAAGGTAATCGCGGTATATCGCGTCGCGATAAGGAAAAACAACGTAATCATAACGGATTATTGTCCGGCGCAGAAGTGGGTTTGCATCACAACCTCGGTTTCTGGGTTGAAGGTGCGTACTCCACCTTTATCCATAATGTTCCCAGCGTCAGCAAAGGTCCCGGCGGATACGGATTAGGTGCAGGTTTGGCTTATGAACTCCAAACGGGTTACTTTCTGTTCCAAACCGGTGTAGGTATCACTTCTCAGGATGTGCGCTATACGGCATCGCCCTATTCATTCGACAACTACGACTTGGCGAATGGTAAGTTCGGTAAGAAAGATAACCAATGGCTGCCTGCCTCCAAAGGGGGTGCGCTCCAAGACTCATGGGGCGAGAGCATAGATACACTGCGCTATACAGTGCTGAATCGCAAGGACCAAGTACGCACTTTGGCTGCACAAGTGCCTCTCTTATTCGGTGGACGATTCAGTGGATTCTATGGATTGGCAGGTGTCAAAATCAATATCGCTTTTTCACAAACCGCCATCGCTAATATGGACATCTATTCCATGGCTAAGTATAACCAGTACTTAGGATGGATGACCGAAATGGATAACCACGGATACCGCGGTAATGCTTTTGTGCCGGTGCCTATACCTGAGTCCAAAAAGACGTACTCGTCCGTGCAACTCGATGTATTGGCGTCCCTTGAACTGGGTTATGAGTTCCATCAGAAGAACAACCGCATCCGCTTGGCTGCCTTTGTTGATTATGGTATACTCAACACATGCGTGCAGTCATCCGACCCTTCACTGGCTTTCTCCTTTGCCGACAGATACGATGTGGGACGGTATCAGTTTAACAATATATTCCGCTCTAATGTAGCTAAGGATAGCCGAATAAATAATTTCTTTGTGGGGGCTAAACTAACCTTCTTATTCCAATTACCTTCGGCTAAAGATAAATGTATCCTATGCCGTCAGGCTTCAAGACATTAATGATATGAAAAAACAATACATCCAATCCGGAATCATCGTACTGGTCATCTTTGTAGTAGGCATCATAGTGACAGCATCTGTTAACCAGTGGCTGGCTGCGTTAGTGCGCAGGCAGTTAGATAATAACATCGCTGCAGCGGCAGACTCTATCCAATTTAGTTACGGTAGCGTCCGCGTGGCTGCTTTTAGGGGTAAGGCGCAGATAAACGATGTGCATGTAGCCTTTCGTAAGTACGAAGAGGATTCCACCTACACGAACTTTAATGCCACTATATCCGGCATATCCATGGATGGCATCAACTATTTAGATTGGCTCGCACATCGTCAGGTTTACCTGAAGGGATTCACCATTAGTCAACCTGTCGTACAAACCTCTTTCTACCACGACCCTGAGTTCGCCCAAAAAGCTAAACAACGCGCCCATCAGTCAGACCAAGAGCAACTGGAGGATATCCTGCGGATTGCACGAATCATCATGGATGATGCGGTGATTGGACATATCACTATCGAGCAGGCGAGTATAGATGCCTTGGCTTATAATGACTCGCTGCGTATTGTGGTGCCGGAATTTAATATATCCCTCTATGACATCGGATATAACGTCAAGGACCAAGTGCCGCATTACAATGACTCTATCTTCCATTGCTTGATGCGTGATATAGATGTCTATATCCCCGATGCTGATGTGTCGCTTTCGGTTAAGTCGCTGCAAGCCGAACCCAATGGCGTGCTGAATATACAGGAAGTGCTGTCCCAAACCTACTTGGATTCGCTTCACCAAGGTTCAATCCATGCCGGAGTACAGTCTGTGGTAGTGGGTGGGTTTGATGCCGCTAAGTTCAACCAACTCAAACAGATGGAAATACGGTCCGTCCATTTCTATAACCCCTTTATCAATGTGGTGGTGGACGAGACGGCATCGCCGCAGTCGCAGAAGACAACCCAAGAGGAGATGGAGGTCCTGAATGACCGACTCCAACATATCAACGTTGAACTGGCTACTAAGTTCATCACCGGCCTGGACATCGATTCTATCCTGGTGCATAATGCTACCTGCGATATCCAGTCATCCGTCACATCATTCAAAGTGCTGGCGGATAGTCTGTACGTTGCTTTGTACGGACTGGGATATAGCCTGATAGATGAAGTGCCTTACCATTATAACGACTCCGTCTATCAGTTCTACTTAGGACATGCTTCTATTATTACTCCCGATAGCCTAACCGCTATCTCCACCTCTGCCATCCGTTATGATAACGGTGGTGCTTTCTCGATTGGTCCTACTCGAGTACGCAATATAGTGAATAAATGGCGTCTCGGACCTATCCTCAATCAGGGACCATCCACTTGGATTGATCTGTCTCTTAATTCGCTGCGCACTTCGTCCAAGAATATCCTGCGTGAGGTATTTACGCTTGAGGACGGTTTCTTCTTGGACTCTATCCATGCTGACATCCAATCAATGTCTATTTTCCGCGATGTACGGCAGCAACCCATTAAGCCCTTTACTCTGCCGCAAACGAGCCTGCTGCAACTATCCTATCCGTTTGTTATCAACCATGTTGATGCTAAGGTGCATCAGATGAATATAGAAGTGGCACTCACCAAGCAATGTGTGGGACATCTGAATCTCAATAACCTCCGTGCTAAACTCAGTAACGTAACCGCTATCCGCAATTCCACCATTGTCCTGGATGCGCATTGCGGAGTGGGAGGTGGTATAGCTGATGCACGAATCGAACTGGATGTTAAACCCACTTGCGACTGGCGCATCAACCTCAATGCACGAGACATGGACCTCCATTTCTTGGATAATATGTTGTATCCTATTGTTGGCATGAAAGTTGGAGCGGATGTGTCCGGACTGCAGGCTAATTATCATGGTGATAATCAAATAGCTAACGGCACGTTCTGCCTGCAGTACGATAACCTATCTATCCATGCTTATAAGGATAGTCAGTCGCCCTTTACTGTTGTGGGAGACCTGAGCGGACTAATCAATTCCGCCAGCAAGACACTGCTCAATAAGCGCAATCCGCGTCACCCCGGCAAAGAGCCGCTCGCTTACCAAGTGCAATGGAAGAATGACCCATGGCAGCAGCCGGCTTTGTACTATATAGGTCCCATCATCGATGGCTGCGTCAAGACGCTGTTGCCCGGACTGTTTGTGCATAAGCGTGTAAAGAAAGATAAAAAATGACCCGACTCATACATAATCGTCAATCTTGGTTATTGCTGCTAACCGGCACTTACTGCGTCATCTCTGTGATGATGAACTACCTATGTATGAAGCCTTTGTCCTTTGGTACGTCATTCGTATGGATGGATGGAGGACTGCTCATTTCGTGGATAGTCTTTCTTATCAGTAATGTCATTGTAGAGGCTTACGGCAAACGCGCAGCCTTGCTTGTTACCGGCATAGCCGCTTCGCTCACGCTGCTCATCTCTTTTCTTGGACTATTAGAGGTTTATTTGCCAACCTTGCCGCAGTATAGCGACCAAGCCACTCACTTTGCTTTTATCTTCTCCAATGGTCCTCGCACTATCCTTGCTTCCGCCATCGCTTTCTTTGTGGGCAATTGGGTGAATATATCCGTGATAGCATCGCTTAAATCTCGGCAGAATACTACAGCAGCCAATTTTTGGCTTCGTGCCGTGCTTTCTACTATAATAGGACAAATAGTGGATAATACGCTCTTTCAGGTCCTGGCTTTTGCACCAATCGGCATCAGTCGTTACGAGATGCTGTGGCTGGATATATGGACGGCTGTAGGTATGTCATCCCTGTTTGAAACAGTTGTTGAAGCATGCTTTGTGCCACTGATTACGCTACCATTAACTAATTACATAACTAACCTATCAGATCATGACAATATCTAATCAATCACAACGCGATTATTTCCTATCCGGCGAAACACGTTCTATCGCTTTTCGCCAAAGGCAGTTGGCTCGTTTATTAGAAGCCATCAATCGATTTGAAAAACCCCTGTATGATGCTTTATGGACGGACTTAGGCAAGTGCCGTGAAGAGGCTATGTTCATGGAGATGCTGCAGATTAAAGAGGAAATCCAATTGGCTATACGTAAACTGCCGCGTTGGGCTAAGGACCAATCCGTTCGGGCTAACTTGCTCGTCTTCCCTTCCCGCAACTACATCCATTACGAACCCCTGGGCTGTGCACTCATCATTGCACCATGGAACTACCCGGTTAATCTGCTCATCAATCCCCTTATCGGCGCCATCGCCGCAGGATGCTGCGCTACACTGAAACCCTCTCCGTTAGTGCCTACTGTTTCCCATGTACTGCATGAGATGATATCGTGGGCTTTCCCGCCGGAGTATATCAACCTGTATGAAGGACATCGCGATGTCAACACTGCCCTGTTGGATTTGCGCTGGGATGTGATTTTCTTCACAGGCTCTCCTGCCTTAGGCAAAGTAGTGATGGCGGCTGCCGCTAAAAACCTTACTCCCTGCATCCTTGAGTTAGGCGGCAAGAGTCCGTGTATAGTGGATAAGGAAGCCGATATAGAGATGGCGGCTGAACGAATCATGTGGGGCAAGACTCTCAATAACGGACAGACCTGTGTCGCTCCCGATTACCTGCTCGTGCATGCCAGTATTGCTAAGAAATTTGAGAAAGAACTGGAGAAGGCACGAGTACGTCTGCAAACCAATTATCCTGTGGTAAAGAAAATCCGTCCGCATGTGGAGGATGTATGGACTCAGGAGATCTTCGGACCCGAATTCCCAATGCGCACTTTCCACGAGATACAAGAGGTGATTACCTATATCAATGAACGCGAGAAACCCCTTGCTTTCTATTACTTTGGTGATGTTAAGAAGGGTGAAGAAGTGATTAACCAGACATCCAGTGGAGGTGCTGTCATCAATAATACACTCCTGCATTTAGCCAATACGCGTCTGCCCTTTGGTGGGGTAGGTAATTCAGGAATGGGACGGTATCATAACCATGCCTCTTTCTTGGCTTTCAGTAACCCTCGCTCCGTGCTGGCTTTCCGCCAATCTATCAACCGCATTCCATTTATACGTCGATTCCGATTGGCTCCGATTAATATAGTACAAAATAAAAACAAAAAACAATAATCTTTATTTACAGACATGGACAAGAAATTAACTAAATCAGCCGACAAGAAATGGGCTGGCGTATGTGGCGGTTTCGCTGAGTATTTCAATATCGACCCAACGATGATGCGTGCTATCGTAGCCGTGGTGGCATTAGTGACAGGTATCCTGCCAATGCTCATCATCTACTTGGTGCTCTCTTTTATCTTACCTGATAAACAAGACTAATGTTCAACGCTTTGCGTCGAACCCCCTTCCTCTTTCTCCTTCTGCCATTGGTATGTTTCATCCTATGGGGGAAGGTGACGGAGCAGTCGTGGGTAGTGGAATCCACGGCAATGCCGTTGGATACAGTGGATAGCACCTATCATCTGTATCGGGCTGCACTCACTTCTACTCCGATTGAGCGACCTAAGACATGGCGATACGATGCCTCGCTCATCGACCTCAATGACTATGCTGTACCGCTGTATATCCATAAGTCGTCGGTGGATTCACTTCCTCATTTAGGTGATACATTATTAGTCTATGCGCAGCCGCGTGTCCGTATGTTCGCGCGTCATTGGACGCTCTATGGCGCCAATCAAACTCCCTGGTGGCGAACCCCGCGAGGATGGCAGCAACGCTTGGAACAACGCTATGCCGAATTAGGCATATCGGGGCAGGAATTAGGCACTCTTAGTGCATTAACGTTGGGGTATCGCGAAGACTTGGATCAGGATATCCGTCGCGCTTTCTCGGCGGCTGGAGCCATGCATGTGCTGGCGGTCAGCGGACTGCATACAGGTATATTGATGACGGTGCTGATCATGATGGTGACGCTGTGTGGACGAATCAAACCGCTCTATCACGAAACAGGCAAGCAAGTGGCGCAGGGACTAATCGTAATAGCCATGCTTGCTTTCTATGCGTATATCACCGGTGGCAGCCCCTCTATTATTCGCAGCGTCATCATGGCATCTCTGTTTGTGTTGGCATCAATGGTGCACCGCCCATCATCGATACTCAATATCATCTTTGCTGCGGCTTTTATTATCTTGGTCATCCACCCCGCGGACCTCTTTTCTATCTCTTTCCAATTAAGTTTCGCCGCTGTGATTGCTATTGTGCTCTTTGGGGAAGGATGGAGTGTTATCATGCCAACCATACATTTTGCTCAACCCTTCCGTTGGTGCTATCCTATTTATTACTACGTGTATGCCCTGATAGGCATGTCGCTGGCGGCACAAATAGGAACTATGCCTATCACCTTGCATTATTTTGGACAAATGAGTAATTATTTTCTCTTAACTAACCTAATCGTCATCCCCCTGGCTTGGTGTATGATGGTAGGCGGCGTAGCTACCCTTACTATCGGATGGTGGACTCCTATAGGTAAACTCTTGGCGTGGGCACTAAATGGTATAACATGGCTCATGAATACCTCCGTTCAATGGCTCGAATCCCTCCCCGGCTCCACAACTCAAATAACAATTAGCCAATTATCAATTAGCAATAATCAATTATCAATCATCAATAATCTTACCTCTTACCTCTTACCTCTCACCTCCCTTCTCCTTCTCCTTGCTTGGAAATACCTCACTACTCCCCGCCTCAAATGGAAATATTAATTATCTATATTCTCCTCATCAACCTCATTGCTTTTGCGATGTATGGTCGAGATAAGCGCAAGGCGAAGAAAGATGCTTGGCGAACTCCGGAGCATCGTCTTATGATGGTGGCGTGGTTAGGTGGTGCCTTAGGTGCGTTGTTAGGTATGCGTTGTTTCCGTCATAAGACGCAGCACTGGCGTTTCCGCATAGGGGTGCCGCTGGCACTTATTGTTTGGACGGCACTATTGGTGTATCTATTTATTATCAAATGAGTGTCGCTCCTATCCATATTGATTTCGTCCGTAAGCCTATTCGGCGCATGCACTTGCACGTCTATCCTGATGGCCGTGTGGTGGTTACTATGCCGTGGCTGATGCCTAAACGTATGGCGCAGCAGTTCGTGCAATCGCAATGGGATTGGGTATTGACTACCATGGATCGACTGCAGCATCAGCCGCCTCGTGTCTTGCCGACGGTCTCTAAGCAGCAGGCAGATGAACTCATTGCTTTTCTGACCGAGCGGGTGGAGTACTGGCGAATCCGGATGAACGAGGAACCGGTGACGTGGAAAGTGCGTAATATGAAAACGCAATGGGGTAATTGCCGTCCTAAGATGCGCCGATTGACGTTTAACTTGCAGTTGGCTCTGGTGGATAATGACCTGCGCGACTATATCATCGTGCACGAACTTAGCCACCTGCAAGTCCCTAATCATGGACCACTCTTCAAAGCACGTCAGTCCCTTTTCCTCCCCGACTGGCCCGACCGCCGCCAAAGACTAAAAAATCACCAACGTCAATGTTAAAATGACAATTTCTAACCGAAGTTGCCATTTTTATTTTGGGCGGCGGAATTCGGCAAGAACAATAGCTGTAGCAATCGCCACATTAAGGCTCTCGGAAGTCTCGGCATCAGGCGGAAAAGACGGAATACGAATGGGGTGAGTAACTAAAGAACGGACAGATTGAGATATGCCATTGCCCTCGTTGCCCATTATGAGAATGGAGAATTGATTATTGCAGATTGTAGATTGATTATTGCAGATTGAGGTTTCTTCGTAGAGATTATTGCCATCCAGCAAAGTGCCATAGATAGGGAGAGTGGAGAATTGAGAATTGAGAGTGGAGAGCCACTCCACTAAATCAGTATAATGAACCCGCACGCGAGTGAGCGCACCCATGGTAGCCTGCACAACCTTGGGATTATAACAATCCACCGTATCTAACGAACATACGATATCATGCACCCCAAACCAGTCTGCCGTGCGGATAATAGTGCCTAAATTGCCGGGATCTTGGATGCCGTCGAGGACGAGGGTTAGAGCGTTGAGAGTTGAGCGTTTAGCGTTGAGAGTTGTTGGGAGTGGAGAGTTGACCTGTTTGAAGACGGCGATGCTGCCTTGAGGGGTACGGAGCATGGACATCTGCTCAATCTCCTTGGCCGTGGCATTGGAGGCATCCGCCAACAGCACCAACTCAAAATGCTTGCGCAACTCATTGATACACTTATCTCCCTCCGCAATGAAGAGTCCTAACTCGTCACGGAACTTTTTTTGGTGCAAACTACGCACTAATTTAATCTCAGATTTAGTCATAATCGTAAAAAGTGCTGCAAAAGTACTAAAAAATTTGCATATATGCAAAAAAAAGTGTACCTTTGTGCGCTAAAAATATGCAAAGAACGAATCGATACATAGTAGGGATGGTGATGGCAGCGATGGCGTTGCTATGTTCGTCGTGCAACATCACTAAGTTCGTGCCCGAAGATAAGTTCCTGCTATATAAGTCGAAAGTAGAGGTGACGGATACCAAGAAAGTCGATCCTACTTCCCTCAAATCCTACTTGCGCCAAACGCCTAATTCGGAGATCTTGGGATTTTGGAAACTGCAACTGCATGTCTATAACACCGCTCCCACCGATACGACCACTAAGGCTAAGAAGCGTTTAGCACGCAACGCCCATCGTACAGGTGAGGCTCCGGAGATCTACAACGACGAAATGACCGCCGTAAGTATGCAGCAACTAACGCAGGCAATGCGCAATAAAGGCTACTTTGATGCGCAGGTAGATACATCGTTATCCGTCAAGGACCGTAAACTAAGTATCACCTACCGCGTGACGGCGCAACAGCCATACGTGATTCGCAGTTACCGCTTGGACTTGCCCCAACGCGAGTTGGCGGAGATAGCAATGAGTAGACGCAGTAAAGTGCATATAGGTGACGACTTCAGCACCGATGTACTGAATGCCGAACGCCAGCGAGTGGCCTCCGAGATGCGCCGAATAGGGTATTATTACTTCGAGAAAGAACTGCTGCAAGTCATTGCCGATAGTAGCGTTCGTTCGCACGAAGTGGATGTGACTTTATGCTTACGTCCGGACATCCATCCCGATACATCACGCGTCTTCCGTGTTTATTCGATTAGGGACTTGCAGTTCCATATCGACTCTAACCTGCTGCGCGAACCCATGCTAAGACGCACCTCCCTGATCAAGCCCGGTGAGGTGTTTAATCAGTACAAAGTAGACCAAACGTACGAGAAGTTCAATGCCTTAGGCATGGTTAAGTACGTGGATATAACGTTTGTGCCCGTTAGGGACCACCTCTTAGACTGCCATATCACGATGAGCCGCAATAAACTACATTCCATCTCGGCGCAAGTGGACGGCACGTACACCGGTGGCGACTGGGGCATTGCTGCCGAATTAGGGTATCAGCATCGCAATATCTTCCATGGCGCCGAACTGCTTACTCTCAAAGCTCGTGGCAGTTACGAATGGCGTCAGAATGGCGGTCGTGCCTTGGAGGTCAAAGCCAATGCCGGACTGCGATTCCCCAACTCGCTGTATATAGACTTGGAGGGACGCTATCAACGGCGACCGGATGAGTTCAACCGCATCATAGCCAATGCCGGACTGGGATACACTATCCATAAAACCGCTTACTCGCCATGGAAGCATGAGTTTAAGTTCTTAGACATCAGTTACGTCTATCTGCCATGGATGGCCGCCGAGTTTAGAGAGCGGTTCATGAAACCCAATAGTTTGCTCAAATACTCCTACGAGGACCACTTCATAGAGGCTTTCTCGTATACCGTCACCTATTCGTCCCATCGCAAGAATGAACCCCTACGCTCGTATGGTATGTTCACTTTAGGTGTGGAGACCGCAGGAAATATACTCGCCTTGGGAGCCTTGGCCGGTCGATCGTCCAAGGACGCCGACGGAGCATACATGATTGGCAATATACGATTCGCACAATATGCTAAGTTCGACTTCTCCTTTGCAGGACATCATATCCTGGACGAGAATAACCGATTCGTCTTCCATGGCGCAGTAGGAGTGGCCGTTCCTTTCCTCAATTCGGATGTCATGCCATTTGAGCGTCGTTACTATGCCGGTGGTGCCAATAGCGTGCGTGGTTGGCTCGCCCGCACATTAGGTCCGGGTAAGTACTGCAGTCCGGGTGGCATCATCAACTACGATAACCAGGTGGGCGATGTGCGCATCGATATGAGTGCCGAGTATCGCTTTAGGATATGGAAATTCATTCACGGCGCAGCGTTTGTGGATGCAGGAAATATATGGACTATCCGCCGGTATGAGCAGCAAGAGGGTGGGCAGTTCAAATGGAATGAGTTCTACAAGCAGTTAGCCCTCAGTTATGGTTTGGGACTGCGTTTGGACCTCAGTTTCCTCATTCTGCGTCTCGACTTAGGTGTGCGCCTGCATGACCCGGCACTCATAGATAAAGGTAAACAATGGCGAACCGTTCCTAACGGACTATGCTGGAAAGACGACTTCGCCCTGCACTTCGCCATAGGATATCCGTTCTAACAAGAAAAAAGAAAATAATCAATATGCAATATACAATAATTAATAAACATTATGTTCTTATTTAATCATAATCAATCTGAGCAGTCTCAGGCTACGCCACGCCGCAAGAATCGCGGGTGTTTAGTGGGTATTTTGGTCTTTGTGGCTTTCTACATCTTCTTCTGTGGCATGATAGGCAAGGCTATGTTCTCGCAGTCGGAAACGACATTGCAGGACCAGTCGGTGTATAAACTGGAAATGAAAGGCACAGTCATGGAGCAGGGGCAGGAGGATAATCCGTTTGCGGCATTGATGAGTGATATGCCAGGAATGGGGGCCGATGCCCAACATACAGTTGGATTGGATAACCTAATCAGCAATATCCGTCTGGCCAAGACCGACGATCATATTCGCGGTATCGTGCTGCATGGCGGTTCATTCAACATCGGTATGGCTTCCGCTAAAGCCTTGCGCGACGAGTTAATCGACTTTAAATCATCCGGTAAGTTCCTCATTTCCTATGCCGAGAGCTATGGCGAAATGAACTACTACATCGCTTCTGTAGCCGACCGTATCTACCTCAATCCCGTGGGCGTAGTGGAATGGCATGGACTGGCTTCCATCAAGATGTACTACCCACGACTGCTGGAGAAAATAGGTGTCAAGATGAATATCCTCAAGGTCGGTACCTTCAAATCGGCTGTTGAACCGTATTTCTGCACCAAGATGTCGGATGCCGATAAGAAACAAACCATGCAGTTCCTCAATGGAGCATGGGGCATCATGTGCGAAAGTGTAGCAGAAAGTCGCAACCTCACCGTGGACCAACTCAATACATACGCTGACGAGTTAGTGGAACTGCTGCCTCAAGAGAAATACCTCGAATATGGTCTCGTAGATAGTCTGATCTATTCCTACGACTTAGATACGATCGTTCGTGGATTAACCGGCACCAAGGACTATAAAGTGGTAAGTACCACCGCGATGACTAACGTTAAACGCGAGCATGCCAAAGTGGACAACCACGTGGCTGTGCTCTATGCCGAAGGTGAGATAACGGACGAGACTGGTGATGGTATAGTAGGCAAGAAAATGCTGAAGACCATTCGTAAGATTGCCGATAACGACAAAGTCAAAGCCGTGGTACTGCGCGTGAATAGTCCCGGTGGCAGCGCCAACGCCAGCGAACAGATTTGGCATGCTATCCAAACACTCCGTGAGAAAGGTCTGCCCGTGGTTGTTTCGATGGGTGATTACGCTGCTTCCGGAGGTTACTACATCTCCTGCGGTTCGGACTATATATATGCTCAACCTAATACGCTAACCGGATCCATCGGTATATTTGGTTTGGTGCCGGACTTTAGCCTTCTGCGCGATAAAGTAGGTATCGACATCGATGGAGTAGGCACTAATAAATTCTCTACGTCCCACATGGTACTCAAAGGTATGACCACCGAAGAACATGCTCTCATGCAGTCGATGGTGGAGCGCGGCTATGACCTGTTTACTCGTCGCTGCGCCGAAGGCAGACATACCACTCAGGACTCCATCAAACTGATTGGCGAGGGGCGTGTATGGCTCGGTCAGGACGCCCTGCAGATTGGCCTTGTGGACGAGATAGGTGATTTGGACGACGCAGTGGCTAAGGCTGCTGAATTGGCCGCAATAGAGCACTATACACCGATCTACTATCCGGCTCGTAAGGACTTCTTTGAGCAGTTCATGCAGGCATTAGATAACACCTCCCAAGAGGAAAAACTGCTTATGCATATCAAGGAACGTTGCTCACAACCGCGTATCATGACATTGATGCCCGAACAAGTCATTCGCTAATGAAAATACAAGACATCATATTAGCCCCATTATCGTGGTTATTCGGTCTGGTTATCTCCATTCGTAACGGTTTGTACAAGGCCAAGATACTGCACTCCCGCACGGTGTCGATACCGACTATCGCCGTGGGAAACTTAGCGGTTGGAGGTACCGGCAAGACTCCCTTTGTGGAGTACTTGATTCGAACGCTCAGTCCGCATTACAAAATAGCCGTGCTGTCCTTGGGGTATAAACGGCGTACCCGCGGTTTTGTGATGGCTGACGAGAAGGCTACGGCACTCACTATCGGTGATGAACCCATGCAGATCCATCAGAAATTTCCATCTATCCCGGTGGCTGTTTGTAAGGACCGTATTCATGGTATTCATCGCCTGCAGCAACTCGTGCCTGATCTGCAAGCGGTCATTCTGGATGATGCCTTCCAATACCGCCGTCTCCGCTGCGGGTTCTACATCCTACTCACGGCCTACGACCGGCTATATATAGATGATCATTTCCTGCCCTTGGGTCGGTTACGTGACAATAAGCACGAGAGCCTGCGGGCCTCTGCCGTAGTGGTGACTAAGTGCCCGCTGCAGATGCGACCAATCGACCAACGCATCGTAGATACAAAACTGCATCTGCCGGTCTTCCAGCACCTACACTTCGCCTCCATCACATACCCCGAGTTAGTGACTAATCAACGCGTATTGGTCGTGGCCGGCATTGCCAACCCTGAGTACTTAGTGGACCAAATAAAAAAGTCCAATCCTAAGACTGAGGTACTGACCTATCCCGACCATCATGCCTTCTCGGGTAAAGACATCGCTGAGATAGAGCACGCTGCCCAATCTGCTGACGTGATCTATACGACCGAAAAAGACTATATGCGACTATCTACTATGGAACTGCCGGATAGTATTCGCACTAAACTGCAAACGGTACCTATTCGTACGCAAATAACCGACGAAGAGGTGCTGGTAAAACATCTGCATCAGTATATAAACGAAAATATTTATACCCACAAATAATCATGGATTTCTTACAATTATTGCGACGTTTTGTGCCGCCCTATAAGTGGCAACTCGTGTTAAACATCCTCTTTAACCTGCTTTCAACCGTCTTGTCCCTTTTCTCCTTTGCTGCTATCATACCGGTGCTGCAAATCCTCTTTGGCATCGCTACACCGGATACCGAATATGTGGCTATCACATCCTCTATGGGCTTGAACGAGATGATGGACGCTGCTAAAAACAATGTCTTCTACTGGCTCCAATGCCAAATCGAAGTGAACGGCCCCGGTTGGGTATTGCTCCTATTAGGTGCGTTCCTGATTCTGATGACCGGACTCAAATGTGCTTGCTCGTACTTCAGCTCGTTCTTCATGATTCCTATCCGTTTAGGTGTGTTGCGCGACTTGCGCCAGAAATTATATAATAAAGTGGTTGGTTTGCCTATCGGCTTCTTTACCGAGGAACGCAAAGGCGATATCATGTCTCGCATGACGAACGATGTACTGGAAGTGGAGAATTCCATCATGGCTATGCTCGAAATGATATTCAAAGACCCTGTGATGATTCTCATCTACCTCATCACTCTCTTTGTTATCTCGTGGCAACTCACTCTATTCGTACTTATCTTACTGCCTACCGCCGGCTGGTTTATCGGATGGGTGGGACGTAGCCTCAAACGTCGCTCTACCAAGGGACAGGAACAGACTGCTGACCTGCTATCGCAGATTGAAGAAACATTGGGCGGACTGCGTATCGTCAAGGCTTTTAATGCCGAAGAGAAACTGAAAGTTCGCTTCCTCAAACATAATAACATGACCCGCCGCACTTTCATGGGATTGGAACGTAAATACCAACTGGCGCATCCTATGTCGGAGTTCTTAGGCACTGCCCTCATCGCTGTGCTGCTATGGTACGGTGGCGGACTCATCCTATCGGACCATTCCACCATTGATGCAGCTACGTTCATTTACTATCTCGTCATCTTCTATAGCATCATCAACCCTGCTAAGGACCTCAGTAAAGCCACTTATAGCATCCGCAAAGGTATGGCATCACTGGAGCGTATTGATAAAATACTCAATACCCAATCTAACATTGTCGAGAAAGAACTGCCACTGCCGTTGCATGCTTTCGAGGATAAGATCGAGTACAAAAACGTCAATTTCCACTACCAATCCGACCGCCCTGTACTCAAGCAAATCAACCTCACTATCCATAAAGGGCAAACCGTGGCATTGGTGGGACAGTCCGGCTCTGGCAAAACAACCATGGCGGACCTGCTGCCGCGCTTCTATGATGTAGTCAAAGGTGCTATCCAGATTGACGGCACCGACATTCGTAACGTCGCTATCCACGATTTGCGCGCACTGATGGGCAACGTCAACCAAGAGGCTATCCTCTTCAATGACACGTTCTTCAATAACATCACCTTTGGTGTTGACACCAGCCAACCGGCTCCTAATGGTCAGACATGGGAAGAAGCTGTCATTGCTGCTGCCAAGATTGCTAACGCACACGATTTCATTACAGCAACGCCCGAAGGTTACCAAACATCCATCGGTGACCGCGGCTCACGTCTGTCCGGCGGACAAAGACAACGTATATCCATCGCTCGTGCTATCCTTAAGAACCCACCAATCCTCATCCTCGATGAAGCAACGTCGGCGCTGGATACAGAGTCCGAGAAACTCGTGCAAGAGGCCCTCGAAAACCTCATGCGCGACCGCACAACCATCGTGGTTGCTCACCGACTATCTACCATCCGTAATGCCGACTTAATATGTGTCTTGCACGAAGGAGAGATAGTCGAAAGTGGTAAACACGACGAACTGATGGCGCTAAATGGTTATTATCATAAATTAGTCCAAATGCAAAATGGCAAATAAGGAAGAAACACCGATGATGCAGCAGTTCCGCAGCATAAAAGAGCAGTATCCCGATGCGATGCTCCTCTTCCGATGCGGAGACTTCTACGAAACATACTGCGAGGATGCCGTCAAGGCCTCTAAGATACTGAACATAACCCTTACCCACCGCTCTAATGGCGGTTCGTCCGTTGCGGCTATCGATATGGCGGGATTCCCCTTCCACGCCTTGGATACGTACTTGCCTAAACTCGTTAGGGCCGGACTGCGTGTCGCTATTTGCGACCAACTGGAGGACCCCAAACTCACCAAGAAACTGGTTAAACGTGGCGTAACCGAACTCGTCACCCCCGGTGTCAGCTACTCCGATACGACCTTACAGCAGAAAGAGAATAACTTCCTGGCTTGTGTGCATTTTGCAAAGAACACCGTCGGTGTCGCTTTCCTCGATATATCTACCGGTGAGTTCCTTGTGGCCGAAGGTACATCCGACTATATTGATAAACTGCTGGTTAACTTCGCCCCCAAAGAGGTGCTATACATGCGAGGCAGAAAAGAGCAACTCGAGGCTAACTTCGGCAATCGTTACTTCACCTTTGAACTGGACGATTGGATGATGACAACACAAGCCGCCGAAGAAAGACTGCAAAAGCAATTCAATGTGGCTAACCTCAAGGGATTTGGCCTACAAAACCTGCCTAACGCCATCATCGCCGCCGGAGCTATTCTCCATTACTTAGATGCTACCCAACACCTGCAAACAGGACATATACAGCATTTGGCGCGCATCGAAGAGGACCGCTATGTGTGGCTGGACCGATTCACTATTCGTAACCTGGAATTAGTGAATGCCAATGCCGAAGACGCACATACCTTATACGATGTATTAGACCAAACCATCACCCCTATGGGAGCACGAATGTTGCATCGTTGGATGGCGTTCCCCCTCAAAGATATACGACCTATCCGCAATCGTCAATCCGTTGTGGAATTCTTCTTCCGGCACCCCGACCATCGCGAAACAATTCGCACCGAGATAGCCAAAGTGCAAGATATGGAACGTATCGTGTCTAAAATAGCTACGGGACGTATATCGCCACGTGATATGGTGCAGTTAGGCAATGCGCTACGGGCGATTGAACCCATCAAACATATCTGCGAATCGGCTGACGACAATAGTTACTTGGCTCTATTGGGCGACCAACTAACCCTCTGCTCCGAAATGCGACATCGCATCGAAGCAACTATCACTCCCGATCCGCCTGCTGTGGCAGGACGACCTAATATGATTGCTCGCGGAGTGTCCCCCGAACTGGATGAACTGCGCGACATACAAACAAATAGCAAGGATTACTTGCTGCGTTTGCAACAACGCGAAATAGAACAAACAGGCATATCGTCCCTCAAAATAGGCTACAACAACGTATTTGGCTACTATCTCGAGGTTCGCAATACATACAAAGACCAAGTGCCTGTATCCTGGATTCGCAAACAAACACTCGTCAATGCCGAACGATACATAACCGAGGAATTGAAATCATACGAAGAGAAAATACTATCGGCCGAGGAACAAATCCAAACCCTGGAGAATCGTATTTTTACTGAACTCATCTTGGCTCTCACCGAGTATGTACCGGCTATGCAGGTGGACGCTAACGTGCTTGCTCAACTCGACTGCTTGCTGTCCTTCGCTACCGTGGCTGCCCAAAATAAATACGTTTGCCCCGATGTGAATGACTCCCTCGTCATCGATATCTGCCAGGGACGGCATCCCGTCATCGAACAACAACTGCCGCTGGGCGAGACATACGTACCTAATGATGTGTATCTGTCTAATAATCTCACTTCCGAGTCTCCTCAGCAAATCATTATCCTCACCGGACCAAACATGGCAGGTAAGTCTGCCCTGCTGCGCCAAACGGCACTCATCGTCCTGATGGCTCAAATGGGCTCCTTTGTCCCTGCCGAATCAGCATCCATCGGTTTAGTGGATAAGATATTCACTCGCGTCGGAGCTTCCGACAATATATCTTCCGGTGAATCCACCTTCATGGTCGAGATGAACGAGGCGGCTGCTATCCTCAATAACCTGTCCGAACGCTCCTTAGTGCTCTTTGACGAGTTAGGACGTGGCACTTCTACCTATGACGGTATATCTATCGCTTGGGCCATCGTTGAGTATATCCACGAGTCCCGATTCCATGCCAAGACCCTCTTTGCTACCCATTATCACGAACTCAACGAAATGGAGGCTACCTTCTCTCGCATTCGTAACTACAACGTAGCGGTGCGCGAACTCAATGGCAAGGTTATCTTCCTGCGTAAACTCGCTCGTGGAGGATCGGAACATAGTTTTGGTATTCATGTCGCACAACTCGCCGGTATGCCAACCAGTATCGTCACGCGTGCCGAACAGATCCTGCATGATTTAGAAAAAGGTAGTGCTAAAAGCACGAAGGGTAGCGCAGCGATTGGTAGTGGTGCAACCACGATTGGTAGTACCAAAGGTGCGATTAGTGCCCCCGAAGGGTATCAGTTGTCTTTCTTCCAACTCGATGACCCCGTCCTGGAACAGATTCGTGATACCGTTGCTTCACTCGATATAAACAACCTTACACCCCTTGAGGCCCTCAATCGCCTCTCGGAAATACGCTCCTTAGTAGGGTCTAAATCATAACATAATCATAACATAATCGAAACATTATCGAAACATACAACTATAGTGAAACGTCTTTGCTACATATTTATATTCTTGCTGCTGACCTGCTCTTTGTCGGCGCGAACAACTCGTGTTTACGGCTATGTGGTGGATGAACAAAACGTCGGCATCGAATTAGCGAATGTCGTTGTGGAAGGCACAACCAACGGCACCGCCACCAATCGTAATGGCTACTATTCGCTCCAAGTGGAGCTAAACGATACCGTCATCTTGTCCTATTCCATGATTGGTTATGTCACCTTGCGTCAGCAATTATATACCGACCAGGATGTCTTTAACGTCAATGTCGTTCTGCCACAAGACGCCGAACTGCTCCAAGAAGTGGAGGTGCGAGGCATACAACGACAAACCGACATGATGGACCATACATCCGCCGAAGTGGTACGATTGATGCCCGATGCTACCGGTGGAAGCATAGAATCACTACTCATCACCTTTGCCGGCGTAAGCCAAAATAACGAACTATCCACTCAATACAACGTGCGAGGCGGTTCATTCGATGAAAACTCCGTTTATGTCAATGGTATCGAGGTGCATCGACCTCTGCTCATTCGGTCCGGACAGCAGGAAGGACTATCTTTCGTTAACCCATACATGGTGGAGCAGGTTAACTTCTCTGCCGGAGGATATAATGCCCAGTTTGGCGATAAAATGTCCTCGGTACTCGATATTCGCTATAAACGACCTACTCATTTTGAATCCAATATATCCGTCTCCCTCCTTGGCGCAAACGTCTATGCCGGTTGGGGCGATTCAACCCAATCATACATGCATGGCATTCGGTATAAAACATCCAAGTATATGTTAGGTGCATTGCCTACCAAGGGTAATTATCAGCCTAATTTCTTGGATTACCAAACACAAATGACTTGGAAAATACCACATCATCGCGATTGGGAAATGGCATTCCTCGCCAACGTATCCTACAACGACTACTCCTTCCGACCTGACTCTATGTCCGAAGGGTGGGGTGGCGAACAAGGACTCCAAAAAACAATCTGGTACGAAGGACAGGAAAAAGACCATTTCCTCACTGCTTTTGCTTCCCTGTCGGCACAAGGTAAGGTCTCACCCGAAGTGACACTCGGATTTAATCTGAATGGCTTCTATACCAATGAACAAGAGACTTACGACATAACTGCCGAGTACGTCCTAACCGATAATTCATCCACATCCTTAGGCACCGGCACATCCCATGAGCATGCACGAAATAAACTGTCCGCCGGAGTCATTAACCTCGCTCATACCGGTGCTTGGACCCATTATGCCAATACGCTATCGTGGGGATTAAGCGGACAAGTGGAACTTATATCTGACCGTATATCTGAATGGGAGTGGCGCGATTCAATGGGATACTCAATGCCTAATACGTCCAAGTCCATGGACCTGTATTACACCCAAAAAGGCGAGACTTCCATGACTTCCGGACGAATAGAGGCCTATCTGCAAGATGCCTATCGCTGGAATACCAATCAAGGTAATGTCACCCTTACTGCCGGCGCTCGACTCAATTACTGGACCTATACCAACGAGGTGCTCGTATCGCCTCGTGCTTCTGTGGTTTGGCAGCCCGGATGGAAACGCGACTTCACCTTCCGATTCGCTACCGGACTATATTACCAGGCACCTTTCTACAAGGAACTGCGAGATACTATCATCGACCATGGCGTAACACGCATTCGGCTCAACGACCATCTGAAAGCACAACGCTCTGTACATGCTGTCCTCGGCTTTGATTACTACTTCCGCGCTTGGGGAAGACCCTTTAAGTTTACCACCGAGGCGTATGCTAAATACACCGATCAAATGATTAGTTACACAGTCGATAACGTGCGAGTACGCTATTCCGGTAAAAACGACTCCAAAGGTTATACCCTTGGACTGGATCTCAAACTGTATGGCGAACTCGTGCCGGGTGTGGATTCATGGATTAGTTTCTCTTGTATGCGCAGTAGAATGCAAATGCTTAACGATCCCTACCATCGTGGTTGGTTCCCCTCACCACAAGAACAACGCTGGTCGTTATCCATCTTCTTCCAAGACTATATTCCTAAGTTACCGCAGTATAAACTGCATCTGAAATTCGTCTTCTCTGATGGACTGCCCTTCGGCTATCCGCATAGCGAATCAATGCGCTATCTGTCCCACCTGCCTATCTATAAACGTATAGATATAGGAGCAAGCCGCACTTTCTCGGCGGTGACAGATAAGTTTATGCGTAAACCTTCTGCCCAACACGTGGCTGCTTGGTCTATCTACTTTGAGGTCTTCAATCTCGCGGATTGGAAGAATGTCAATTCCTACACTTGGGTCTCTGCCGCCAATGGCGCACAATGGGCTTCGCCTAACTTCCTTACCGGACGTATGTTCAACCTCCGCCTCTCCGTTGACCTAAAATAACGTTTATTCAAATCTTGACTACTTGACTACTTGGCTAATTGGCTAATTCCTAATTGGCTATTTGGTTACTGTCTCGACGACTTCCATAATACCCCTCATGTTGCTCATTTTTGTATCAATGGACACATTATAACGCACGTGTGCGCGCACGCATTATAAATAAGGTGTAACACTTTTTTTGCATTTTTTTGCAAAATTATTTGGTCAGGTCAAAAAAAAGCAGTACCTTTGCACTCGCTTTCGCGCTAAAAAACGTGAAAAGCTCAAAAAAGAGTGTTCTTTGAAGATTTGATATATCAACAAATGATGTAGTACAAGAATTGGGAAAATACAAGAAATTGTAACAAACTAGTTCCCGTTAAAAAGGTACAATAAATTGGTTATTCTGAGCTAAGATATAAATTAATTTACAACGAAGAGTTTGATCCTGGCTCAGGATGAACGCTAGCGACAGGCCTAACACATGCAAGTCG
>JAGHRV010000016.1 GCA_018066175.1 Candidatus Colicola equi
TTTATATACTGCATAATATATTTTAATAATTAACAAAATAGCGTCAAATATCTGTTAACTTGTTGATTTATTTGCATATATAAAAAAAAAGCAGTACCTTTGTAGCGCAAAAACTGAATACTGACTACTGATTACTGAATACACTATGTGGATTATATTGGCTATATTATCGGCATTATGCTTAGGATGTTATGATGTGAGCAAGAAGCGTTCACTTACTGCCAATTCGGTAGTAGGGGTACTGACGGTGAGTGTACTGATATCCAGTCTTATTCTGTTTCCGATGTGGCTATTATCACGTATCTATCCGGATATGATGCAGCAAACGATTCTGTATGTGCCACAGGTCAATCTATACACACATCGACTAATCATCATCAAATCGGCACTCGTTCTATCGTCCTGGTTATGCGCCTACATAGCCCTCAAGCACTTGCCTCTAAGCGTGGTTGCTCCCATGCAGGCTACTCGTCCCATGTGGACCTTAATAGGTGCACTCTTTCTCTTTAGCGAGGTGCTGAACGGCTGGCAATGGGCAGGTGTGGTTTGTGCATTAGGCAGTGTGCTAGTTTATTCATTGGTGGAGCGCAAGAAAGACAAGCAAGAGATGAAAGGTCAACAGACCTACCTCGTTTTTCTGATTATAGGTATTCTCTTAGGAAGCGCCAGCGGTTTATACGATAAGTACCTGATGCGTCAATATGACCATAACGCCGTGCAGGTCTATTACACTTGGTACCAAGCCATGATGATGCTTATCGTTGCCGGAGTAACTCGCCTTCAGCGCGAGCGAGGAATGGCGCAAACGCTCTTTGCATGGCGTTGGGAGATAATCGGTATATCGGTTTTTCTGGTGTTAAGTGATTTCTTTTATTTATTAGCCCTCACCTACCCTGAGTCGCTGATTGCCGTTGTAGCCACTGCCCGCCGCGCCGGCACTATCATTCCATTTATCTACGGTATCGTCATACTAAAAGAACAGCACCCTTTGAGGAAGGTGCTGTGTCTGAGCGGAATCCTATTAGGATTAGTTTGTCTATTGATTGGCACTCTTTAGAGCGTATAGTCCAGACAGACGCGCTGGATCGTATAAGGACGGACCTTATTATTAGCCACATCTACGTGAGCCGGATGCACAGCGTAGGCACGCAACGCAGCCTCGGATTCGAGAGTGCAGTCCAACATCAAATCGCAGTTGCTGGTATCAATACGACCATCTATCTGCACATGGATATCCACCAATCCGGGTACTACACCCTGTAAGCCTTCCAAACCGGTTTTTATATCCGTTAATACACGCTGCCTCTCTTCCGCAGTCAGGTCCGGATTTAATGTCCAAAGAATGATATGCTTAACCATAATTGATAATTGATTATCTCAAATAATAATCGATTGTGGATACAACGCGGATATGCTTAATCCATGGTTGGTTATTATCTGTCTCTACAGAGAACTGCCCTTGACTGGCTTTACGGATAGAGCCCAGTGAGCATTGTGCATCGTCCGCAAATTTCTGCGCAACCGAGCGAGCGTTCTTAGTGGCTTCTTCAATCATCTCAGGTTTGAGTTCAGTCAGTCCATTGAACTGATAATCGGTGTTCCAACTGTACGAATTAAGGATAACGCCCTTAGCCAGTAATTCGGCTTGGCAACCTTGGTTCTGCATCACTAAATTCACCTTATCCGTCGATACGATTAACGTGCGTGAGATAGTGTAGTGATACTCCGGGCGACGCTCGTAATAGCCACTCCAGTTATTTTCAATCTCGATGTTACCCAAGGTAATCTCTTCTTCTGCAAAACCTTTCTGAACAAAGAAAGCACGAGCGGTCTTCTCTTGTGCTGCCAACTGCTGCGACAAGGTAGTTAAGTCATTACCATTGATGGCGAACTTAAGTGGCCACACCACATAATCGGCTTGTACGTCACGCGTAGAGAGTCCTTTAACGGTGACTGCACGGTCACGATAAGCGTTTTGATGAATACCCAAGAAAATAAACAAGCCTGCAAAGGCAATACCAATGGCCAGTATAATGGCCGAAATCGAATTTTTAATCATAATACTTCATTTTATTATTGCAATACCTGTCCCGCAGCCGTATATGTGCGACCTTGCACGTTGATTAGCAGTTGATTATCACGAATGAACTTAATCACCGGCTTCAGGGCCTCTATATCCTCGATGCCGGACGGTTTAGCACCGGTCAGCACATTGACGTCGGATAAGGTCGTGCACGAAGCATCCGCCGTATGAACTTGCTGCTTATTGATGGTGACGAAGTTGAAGTACAGACTGGCGAAGAAATGCTTGATATCCAATCCGCCTGTGAAGGAACGAATGGTTTGGTCGTCCATTGCCAGCAGCATAGCACCTAATTCAGGACCTAAGAAATTGAGAACAAAGTTCTCGGTAGCTTGCAATATATTCTTATACGCCGTACTATCCGAGCAGTACACATCTTCGTCGCCCCGACTAAAATCCTGCAGAGCCTTCTGCAAGTCCTTACCCATATTATCCCAAATGATTTGACGCAACTCCGCCTCCGTAGGATTAGGGATATCCTTTGCCAAGATAGGACCAATAAAGGGAATGGCTTCTATCTTAGCACGGAAAGCTGCGATGGCGGACGTACCTTTTTGCGAAGCAGAACGGATAGCCCCTTGTGCCAGCACGCTGTCACGGTCCATTTCCTTAGCATGGTACTTAGTTATCTCGCTGCTGGAGATAGTCATATCACCTGTGGAGGTCTCTAAAACGCATGTGCGAATAGGCGATGCATAGGCGCACAGCGAACCGGTAGATATATCGTATAAGTCGCCACTCTGTTGGGGCAAATGAGCAATGCTATTGATATGGGTATGTCCGGTAAACACCGCATGGATTTGTGCCTCTTCCAATGTCTGATACACTTCGTCCAACGCCGGATAACCTTGCGTCTGATTGCCCACATGATTGGGGTCCAAGAGCGTCTGATCATCTACATGATTCATTATCATGTGATGGGACATGAGTAGCAGGTTATTATGGCCGGACTGAATGGCTTCCTGCGCACAATCCTTGATGAAGTTCAGCACACCTGTAGTCAGGGCGCCGGTATTGGTTTTATACACCGTTGAATTGACTGCAATCAAAGCTATATCGTTGCTTAAATATGCCATATAATTCATGGAGTCCGTACCATAATCCAGCGTCTTAACGGCCTCGTTATACCCAAACTCACCATAGATAGACTCAAACTCAACATCGGTGATGGTGGAGGTAGGCTGACCTTCTCCGGACACATACGTCTTAGCTGAACTATTATTGACGTCATGATTGCCCGGAACGACATAAACCGCTATGCCATTAGCCTCTAATTCAGCCAGTTTAGCCGCCACATATAGGTGGCTTATTTTCTCGCCATTGTAACTCAGATCACCTGGGATAAGCACATAATCCGGCTTGGAGGCCAAGATAAGACTTACTGCCGAATCCAATAACTCGGCCGAATGTTCGCCTAACTTAACATCATTAAGCAATGGAGCGGGATTATTGGCATCAAATAACGTAGTATCTAATACGTGTAAATCACTCATCACCATAATGCGTTTTTGCTCGGCATAAAGCAAGGTGCTAAGACCCAAACAGCACAATAAAAAGAGATTCTTTGTCAATTTCATACGATTATAAACTTTTTCAGGGCACAAAAGTACACTTTTTTTTGCATATGTGCAAATTTTTTAGTAATTTTGCAGTCGTAATTGAATGTATTTAAACTAATTTAACATAAATATGAACAACTACTTATCTATTTCGCCGGAAGTGGCGCAAGCGCTTAAAGAGAACAAACCCGTTGTGGCTTTGGAGTCAACCATCATTTCGCACGGTATGCCTTATCCACAAAACGTGGAGACCGCCATGCGCGTTGAGCAAGTCATTCGTGACAACGGAGCCGTTCCTGCTACTATTGCTATCATTGGAGGTAAACTCAAGGCCGGTTGCACGCCGGAGGAGATTGAGTACTTAGGTAAAAAAGGTCAGGCTGTCATCAAAGCTAGTCGTCGTGACCTGCCGGTACTGATTGCTCGCAGTGAAGACGGAGCCACTACCGTTACGACAACCATGATCATTGCTGCTATGGCCGGCATCAAAGTCTTTGCTACCGGAGGTATAGGTGGCGTGCACCGTGGTGCTGAAACAACGATGGATATCTCTGCCGACCTGGAAGAATTGGCACAAACGCCTGTTATGGTTATCTGCGCCGGAGCCAAGTCCATTCTGGATTTAGGTCTGACATTGGAATACTTAGAGACCAAAGGTGTGCCTGTTATCGGTTTTGGTACCGAAGAACTGCCGGCTTTCTACACCCGTCACAGCAATTTCAAAGTGGATTATCGCATTGACACTCCTAAGGAATTAGCAGCAGCCTTCCGTGCTAAATTGGACATGGGTCTTAAAGGCGGTATGTTGGTTACTAATCCTATTCCTGAGCAGTACTCCATGCCGCAGGAGGTGATTGACAAAGCCATCAACGAGGCCGTAGAAGAGAGTCATCGCTTAGGCATCAAGGGCAAGGCTACCACGCCTTTCCTGCTGGCTAAGATCAAGGATTTGACGGGTGGAGATAGTCTCGCTTCTAATATTCAATTAGTGCTTAATAACGCTAAATTGGCTGCATTGACTGCCAAAGAGTTATGCTAACTGTCATTGGTGCCGTCAATATAGACATCGTTGCTACTGCCAAGGCCGACTATCGGCTGCAGGACAGCAATCCTGCGGCAGTGAGCGTATCGGTTGGAGGTGTAGCCATGAACTACGCCCGTAACCTGCGCGTCTTAGGCGAACAGGTGCGCTTCATCACCCTCTTTGCGGACGATGCCTTAGGTCAGATGGCAAGGAACGAATGCGAACAATGGCAACTGGACTTATCCCTTAGTGCCACCGTGCCTCATTCCCGAGCCAATATCTTTGTGGGCATCAATAACCACGAAGGCGACTTGGAGGCCGCTGCATGCGATGTAGAGACCTTGGAGACGCACCTGACTCGTGAGTTCTTGTCCGAGCGTATCGACGAGATCAACCGCTCCGAGTTGGTATTGCTTGACACCAACCTCACAGCCGATGCCGTAGCGTACTTACTGGACCATTGCACGGCTCCTATCATGATGGACTCGGTTTCGACGGCTAAGACGCAACGCCTTGTGGATAGTCTCAGACTGGCCCAAACGCCGCATCTGCATACGCTGAAAGTGAATGCCAAGGAATACGCCATCATCGAGCAAGCGCAGCTGCCTATCTCCCACATCGTTCAACACCTGTATATCACACTGGGCGCTGACGGAGTGAGGTATGTTTCGGATAAGATAGACAGTCATTTTCCTGCCCTCCAAGCCGAGCAGATAGTCTCTACATTAGGTGCAGGAGACGCTTTCCTGAGCGGACTGGCTTATGCGTATATCCACCACATACCCTACCCTAATTACATTGCCTTCTCTCAACGGGCATCCTTGGCCACAATGGCAGTAGAAGGCACGATTAACCCACAACTGAAGGATATCCTTTTACCCTTATGAAACGTATCTCATTAGTCCTTATGATAGCGCTGGTTCTCACCGGCTGCAAGCAATCCGCAGGCACCACTAAAGTGTCGGCTACCGGCAGTATATACGAATGTTTAGTGGTTTGTCCGAATAGTGTTTATGCGGATATCGAAAGTGTCTTGGCGGCCGATATGCCGTGCTTGCCCCAGATGGAACCTTATTTCACGCTATCGCATGTGACCAATGCCGCTTTTGATGATTTTCTCAAGCCCACACGTAATATCCTGATTGTGGATATCGACTCGATGCGCTACACGGACCTCAAGGCTAAGTTCAGCAGCGATTACTGGTCCAAACCTCAGCGCGTATATCGCATTCAATCGCCCTCTACCGAAGCGTTCCTCGCTTACTGGCAGGCCAATGGCGAGATTATTCGGGACTGGTTGGTTAGGCAGGAGATAGACCGTCAGGGAACGTTCTACAAGGCTTCCACCAATAAGCAGGCACGACAGATTCTGCAAGACCGGTTTGATTGCGATATGCTCATTGGCGAGGATTACCAACTCATCATGGATACCACCTTTGCCGACGGCATCCATGCTTTGTGGCTATGCAATAACAAAGGCACGATGCGACGCGATGTAGTCGTTTATGCTTATCCCTACACCGACATCAATACCTTCACGCTGGACTATCTATGCGCCAAGCGCGATGCCGTGTTGGGACGTATCGTGACGGCACAAGTGGCGGGGTCCTATATGGGCACCGAGTACAAGATTTTCCCGCCGCAATTGCGGACGATGAAAGTGCAAAAAGACGAAGTGGCGTACGAAGTACGCGGTTTATGGAAGATATACGATGGTGAAGCGATGGGCGGTCCGTTTGTATCACATACGCGCTTAGACCAACAACATCAGCGTATCGTGACGGCCGAGACGTTTGTGTTTGCAGCAGGACAAAAGAAACGCAATGCCCTGCGTCAAGCCGAAGCCATCCTTTATACGTTACATTTTTAATTTCTTCATAGCAGCAAACACCACCCAGTCGGGTAAGTGGTTGATGATGGGAACAATGATGTAGTTCCATGCTCCCGGCATGCAACGTTTGCGATGGGTCTTAAAGAGCACTTTGAGTGCCCTTCGCACCAGTTTTTCGGGGGGCATGGTAATACCTGCTATGCGCAGTAACTTAGCAAATCCCGGAGTAAAAGGCAGCAGTCCGGTGTCGGTTGAGCCGGGTGTTACAGCTAATACATGCACGTGCTCGCGGTGCATCTCATACCAGAAAGCGCGGCTGAAAGACAGCACATAACCCTTGGTGGCATTGTAACATTGGATGCCCGGCATGGTCATCCAAGCCGTCATGCTGGACATATTCAGGATATACCCTTTTTGCCGTTTCACCATATCTTGCGCAAATAACCGGCATAACTTAGTTAATGTCACCATGTGTAGCATGAGCATGGTCTCTATCTTGGCTTCGGGGGTACGTAGTAACGGATTAAAAATGAGCATTCCTGCATCGTTGATGAGCACCTCCACCTCTATGCCTTCTTTTTGGCAGAAGTCATACACCTGATTAGCGGCATTACTCTCGGCTAAGTTCAGACATATCGTGCGGGTCTGCACGCCGTAATCCTCCTCAATAGCCTTAGCCGCCACACTTAATTCGTGCTCCTGATTACTCACCAACACAATATTATAATGGTACGCGCGCGCCAGTGTGCGAGCGAATTGTAAACCTATTCCGGACGAAGCCCCGGTAACTAATGCAAACTGTTTCATACTGCAAAGGTAATACAAATATTTGGACTGCACAAATTTTTTGTTTGATTTTTATTCAATTATTTGCAAATATCATTTTTTTTCTGTAATTTTGCAGCGCAAAACTGAAAAAATAAATAAATATGAATACACCATTATCCGTACAACCTATTTCAACTCCTCAATTTATTGTCAATATAGAGGATGCTTCTTTAATGAAAGAGATTCGTCATGCAATTCGCATGATTAAGGGTGTTTCGGCTGTCCGTGCTACAACATCAGCAAATAGTATTTCACCTTCTTTGTCAAGAAGAATAAATCTTGCACGTCGTGAATATAAAAACGGAGAAACCATTATTTGCCGTACTC
>JAGHRV010000011.1 GCA_018066175.1 Candidatus Colicola equi
GCTGATTCAAAGCGTAAGTGGTAGTTTAAGCAAGAAATCACCTTATTATTACAGAACCAAGAATGGCAAAATAACCATGTGCCATAAACCGACTTTGACCAAGAAATGGCAAAAAGCCAAACAATCAGCAGGGGCTCTGCAACGGCAAGAGAGATTCAAAAAGATGGTGCGGATAGCACACGAAATATTGGCGGCTCCAAACCTGCGGCAAGTGTATGAGAAACGCTACAAGAAAGAAGGAAAAGGCAAGACACTGCAAGGGTTTGTTATGAGTGTAGTCAGCAAGGAAATGTAAGCCCCCCAAAAGGGGGGGGAGTGTAGAGTGTAGAGAGTAGAGAGTAAAGCGGAGATGAGGACATCTCCGAGAGTAAACAATATTATTAACCAATTAAATCTAAATCTTAACTATTATGAGTAAACATGTTAGTAAGACCGAATTTGAGTATCCGGTACACCGCATCTGCGGCAAGATTAGCCGCCACAGCAAGGTAGTACACAGTTGTACCGCCAGCGGTAAGTTCACGACCTATCTGCAAGGCGAACGCGACTTGGTAGCACATCCCATCACGCAATCCGAGTTGGACCGCCAAGCTAAATTCAAGACGCGTCAGGCCTTGGTGGCAGCGCGAGTGAAGAGAACGGCCAGCACCTACGAAGCAGACATGGCAGCCTATCGTGCGCAGTGCGACACCGGCTACAAGTCCTTCACCAAGTACATCTGGGCACAGGTAATTGCGGATGAAGATTAATCAATCATCAATTAGCCAATTAACCAATTAGCCAATTAACCAAACACTAAAAACTAAAACATTATGGCAAAATTAGAGTATGCTTATCCAATTACCGCCGTTCACGGCGTATTAGATCGTCCATCTAAGTTCGGTGCAGCTAAGCGCATCGCACGTAATCAAGATGGCGAGAGTAAACCGTTCTCCGTTCGTTACGGTCAACGTATCAGTCAACCATCCGCTGACGAGTTGGCAGCACGCGCCCGCTTCAAAGCTGTGGCTGCTGCAATCAAGGTTCGTAAGTTAGACCCCAACAAGACCCGCACCGATGCGGCTGCCTTCAAGGAGCAATCCACTTACAAGACCATGTACGCCTACCTCTGGCACG
>JAGHRV010000013.1 GCA_018066175.1 Candidatus Colicola equi
GGCACATATCGCTATTTCAAAGACATTGAAAAGAACCATTTGGACCCCAAGACATTACTTTGAAATTCTATATTGAGACATACGGCTGCCAAATGAATGTGGCCGATTCGGAAGTAGTTGCTGCGATTATGCAGACTACCCAAGCCGAACTAACAGATAGTATTGAGGAGGCGGATATCGTCATCCTCAATACTTGCTCTATTCGTGATAAGGCAGAACAAACAGTCCTTCATCGCCTTGAAGAAATCCGCGCATTAAAGCGAAAATCTTTAAACGCTAAACTCTCAACGCTCAATGCGCACGCCGTCATCGGCGTCATCGGTTGTATGGCTGAACGGATGGGACAAACGCTGATTGATGATTGGAAAGTGGATTTTGTGGCAGGTCCGGATGCCTACTTGGATATACCTAATCTGCTGGCACAAGCCCTGCATGGACATAAAGCCATCAACGTGGAACTAAGTACCACGGAAACGTATCGTGATATTATTCCGACGCGAATAGGTAAGTCCATCTCTGGATTTGTTAGTATCATGCGCGGCTGCAATAATTTCTGCTCCTATTGTGTGGTGCCCTATACTCGCGGACGGGAACGCAGCCGAGATGTAGAGAGTATATTGGCCGAAGTAAAAGACTTAGAGGCAAAGGGCTACAAGGAGGTCACTCTATTGGGACAAAACGTCAACTCGTATCATTATACGAACCAAGGTCAGGACGTGAACTTCCCACAATTGCTGGAATTAGTGGCTGAGACCGTGCCCAACATGCGCGTTCGCTTCACTACCAGTCATCCCAAAGACATGTCGGATGAGACGCTCTATGCCATTAGTCGCCATCATAACTTATGCAAGTTCATCCACCTGCCGGTACAAAGTGGCAGCAATCGCATTCTGGATATCATGAACCGTAAATATACGCGTGAATGGTACTTGGATCGCATTGCCGCTATTCGTCGTATCTTGCCGGATGCCACTATCGGAACAGATGTGTTCTGTGGTTTCCATAGCGAGACATTAGAGGATCATGCGATGACGTTAAGCCTGATGCGCGAAGTAGGATTTGATACTGCGTTTATGTTCAAATACTCTGAACGACCCGGCACTCGGGCTAGCCGCGTTTATCCCGATAACGTACCTGAAGAAGAGAAAGTGCGCCGACTCAACGAAATCATTGCTCTGCAAAATGAACTGTCCTTGCAAAGTAATCAGCGCGAAATAGGTAAGACCGTAGAAGTGCTGGTGGAAGGGTATTCCAAACGCAGTCATGACGATATGTATGGACGTACCGGCACCTACAAGACGGTGGTTTTTCCTCGCGAGGGACGACATATAGGCGAGTTCGTTCAGGTACGCATCGAAGAGGCTTCGGCCGCTACTCTCAAGGGCAAGATTGTGGAATAAATACAGCCCTGCCTAACTAATTGTGCAAATTTATTTGCATATATCAAAAAAAAATAGTACTTTTGCACGCTAATTTGAAATAAACACATACCATTATGTTAGAAAATATTCTTGCTATTACCGGTAAACCGGGTCTGTACAAACTTGTCAATCATGGTACTAACATGCTCATCGTTGAGTCGCTTTTGGACGGTAAACGTATGCCTACTTATGCTCGCGATAAAATCGTTGCATTGGCTGATGTATCCATGTTTACTATGGATGAGGACCTGCCTCTAAGTGAGATACTGACTCGTTTAGGCAAGAAAGAGAACCTTAAGGTGGCATCTATTGATCCTAAGAAGGCTGACAACGATGCTCTTCGCACATACTTCGCTTCCTTCGTTCCTAATTACGATGTAGACCGCGTGTATCCGAGTGACATCCGCAAATTGGTATTATGGTATAATGTGCTCATCAATGCCGGTATCACGGACTTCACCGTGAAGGAAGCTGATGCAGATGCCGAGGCCGCTCCACAAGAGGCTGTTAAGGCTGCACCCGTTAAGAAAACAACTGCTCCAAAAGCTCAGGTAAAAACGCAAAAAGCAGCAGGTAAGGCTGCAGCGAAAACCGGAGTAGGTGCTAAAAAAGGATAATAATTTAGATCATTGCGTCTAAGTGAAATAATCAATATCATAGAGTCTGTAGCCCCGCTGAAGTGGCAAGAGGAGTGGGATAATTCGGGACTGCAGGTGGGAAATCGTAATGCAGATATTCATGCCGCATTGCTTACTACGGATGTTACTGAATCTGTAGTGGTTGAGGCTATTGAGTTGCATTGCGATTTAATTATTTCGCATCACCCATTACTCTTCCATGGCTTAAAAACGATTTGCGGCAATACACCACAAGAACGTATTGTCGCATTAGCCATCGAGCATCATATCGCTATCTATTCCAGCCATACCGCCATGGATAATTACTTACATGGCGTGAGTGGACGGATGGCAGAGAAATTAGGCTTGCAGAATTATCGTTTGTTGGCCGGAGAAGAATATGGTTTGGGTGCTATCGGTCAATTACCTGCCCCCATGCCTTTTGAGCGTTTCTTGGACTTAGTCAAACATACGTTCAACACAACCTATATTCGCTATATCGCCCCTGCCCAACCCCTTGTACAAACGATTGCGCTATGCGGCGGTGCCGGCTCTGAGTTCGTGAACGAGGCCATTGCCCAAAAGGCAGACGTGTACTTGTCAGCCGACTTTAAATATCATGAGTTCATGGATGCTGTGGGACAAATAGGCATCGTGGATATCGACCATTGGGTAAGCGAGCATTACACGCGCGATATATATAAGGAGTTACTATCCGACCATCTGACTACCTACATCAGTCAGGCCGATAATACTCCCGTTAAACTTTTCTAGTAGTCTATAATAAATAAAAATACTACAACTATGGCAAAGAAAGAAGAAAAAGAGATGACCATTGAGGAGAAACTGAAAGCCCTCTATGAGTTACAACAGGTCGATTCTAAGATTGACGAACTGCGTATTTTAACCGGTGAACTGCCTCAGGAAGTGAAGGATATGAGCGACGAGGTAGAAGGTCTCAAAACTCGTTTGAACAATATCGAGGCTCAAATCAAAGAGGATGAGACGCAAATCGCTGACCATCGTGTTCGCATGGCTAACGCTAATGCCGCTATCAGCCGCTACAAAGAGCAGCAGAACAACGTGCGTAACAACCGCGAATTTGATAACCTCACCAAGGAAATTGAGTTCCAACAGTTAGATATTGAATTGAGCGAGAAGAAAATCCGTCAATTCACCGCCGACATTGAGGCACTGAAGGAGAATAAAGTGAAGACCCAAGAAACGATTACCGATCGTACGTCTGACTTGGACCAAAAACGCAGCGAGTTAGATGCTATCATGGCTGAGACTAAGGCTGAAACCGAGGCCCTCATCCTTCGTTCCGGTGATATTGAAAAGAAAATCGAGAGCCGTCTGCTCAATGCCTTCAAGAACATCCGCAAGAATGCGCATAACGGTTTGGCAGTTGTTAAAGTGGTTCGCGATAGTTGCGGCGGTTGCCACTCTAAGATTCCTGCACAAAAACAGTTGGATATTCGTCAACGCAAGAAAATCATCGTATGTGAGTTCTGCGGTCGTATCTTAGTTGATCCTGAGATGGGCGAAGATACCAAGAAGAAAAAATAAGTCAATCATCTGACTAAAGAAAACCCCCGAGAAGAACATTCTCGGGGGCTTTTATTTGGCTCTATTCGATTAGAGTTTCGGACCGGCAGCCACAAGTGCTTTACCTGCCTCGTTGGTCTCGTACTTAGCGAAGTTCTTAATGAAACGTCCGGCCAAGTCTTTAGCCTTCTCGTCCCAAATCTTCGGATCTGCGTAAGTGTCGCGAGGATCAAGGATAGCAGGATCTACGCCCGGCAGAGCCGTTGGAACTTCAAAGTCAAAGTAAGGAATATTCTTGGTAGGAGCATTCAGGATGCTGCCATCCAAGATAGCGTCGATGATACCGCGGGTGTCGCGAATCGAGATACGCTTGCCTGAACCATTCCAACCGGTGTTAACCAAGTAAGCCTTGGCACCGCTCTTCTCCATCTTCTTAACCAGTTCCTCGGCGTACTTAGTTGGATGTAACTCCAAGAAAGCCTGACCGAAGCAAGCCGAGAAAGTAGGAGTTGGCTCGGTAATACCACGCTCGGTACCTGCCAACTTAGCCGTGAAACCACTCAGGAAATAGTACTTGGTCTGCTCTGGAGTCAGAATACTTACCGGAGGCAATACACCAAAGGCGTCTGCACTCAGGAAGATAACGTTCTTGGCGTCAGGACCGGCACTGATAGGCTTAACGATTTTCTCGATATGGTTGATAGGATAGCTAACGCGAGTATTCTCGGTTACGCTCTTATCATCAAAATCAATCTTACCGTCTTTATCTACGGTTACGTTCTCCAGCAAGGCGTTGCGACGGATAGCGTTGTAGATATCAGGTTCGCTCTCTTTATCCAATTTAATTACCTTAGCATAGCAACCACCTTCCAGGTTGAACACACCCTTGTCGTCCCATCCGTGCTCGTCGTCACCAATCAACAGACGCTTAGGATCGGTACTCAATGTGGTCTTACCTGTTCCGGATAAACCGAAGAAAATAGCGGTGTTCTTACCTTCCATATCGGTGTTAGCCGAGCAGTGCATCGAAGCAATGCCCTTCAATGGCAGGTAGTAGTTCTGCATCGAGAACATACCCTTCTTCATCTCTCCGCCATACCAGGTGTTGATAATAACTTGTTCGCGTTGAGTGGTGTTGAAAGCCACGCAAGTCTCGGAGTTGAGACCTAACTCTTTGTAGTTCTCTACTTTAGCCTTGGAAGCATTGTAGATAACAAAGTTGGGCTCAAAGTTCTCCAATTCTTCAGCGGTAGGTTGGATGAACATGTTCTTAATGAAGTGAGCCTGCCATGCAACTTCCATGATAAAGCGAACTGCCAAGTGAGTCTCTTTATTAGCACCGCAGAAAGCATCTACTACATACAACTCCTTGTTGCAGAGCTCCTTGATAGCAATCTCTTTCACCTCGTCCCAAACCTTCTCGGACATGGGGTGGTTATCATTCTTGTAGCCTTCGGTAGTCCACCAAACGTTATTGTGACTTTGTGCATCATCTACGATGTACTTGTCCTTAGGAGAACGGCCGGTGAAAATACCTGTCATTACATTCACTGCTCCGAGTTCGGTCAATTGACCCTTCTCGTAGCCCTCCAAAGCAGGATTCATCTCTGCTTCAAACAACTCTTCATAAGAAGGATTGTGAGCGATCACCTTGCTGCCGGTGATGCCATACTTAGTTAAATCAATTTGCTTCATAGTATATATCTTTTTGTTTTAATTTCGTTTTCGGTGTTTAGAACACTCTCTTCTTAATTTTCGCTGCAAAGATACTATTTTTTTTGTATATATACAAATTTTGCAACAAAAATTATACCAAAAACTTAGTTTTTGTAAAGTGAAGTTAGCAATTTTGTATGCCCAAATGCAAGTGTGTTTGAAGTTCACGACCATTTCGCGACCACCACCAGACCTAGGAAAACCCAACCAAAAGCGGGGCAGAAAACGAATTGTTTTCCACTCCGCAAAAGATTAAGAATAGTAAAGTTTTGAAGAATTACTTCTTTTCCTTCAATTCTTGATAAACGGTTTGCCAAGTCGCCTCAAAATGATCAATTGTAGCTAACCATGCTGGCATATCCTGATTAATCCAACCTAGGATTGTTAGCAGATTGGTATGAATTTGATGAATATAGTTCAAATCCCAACAAATAGCCTCATGATGAAAAATACGATTTCTTAATTTGCGCAGGACATTACAAGGTGTTGAGACATTTTTACGTTGTCGTTGATTCTTAGGCATGTATGGAAATGCTTTCCGCAATGCTTTCCACAAGAGCAACTCATATTGGCTATTTAAAAGCATAACCCAAAATCCAAATGTGAGTTCAGATACGACCTTGTCAGGATATACTCGTTCTCCACGATCTTGAATATGATGAATTGCCTGCGCTATTTCTGTACTGAGGTTTTTAAGTTGAGGCACCCCAGAGAACACTTCATACCAATCATCACGTTTTGTCATTGCGCTCAATTCAGCACTTAACGCATTTCTTAGAACAACCTCAAACACAGAAAGGCTAGTATAAAAAGACTCTGCCAATCGGATATTTGCCTTGTAGTGTTTAATAGCGGCATCTGAATCATCATGATGATAACGTAAATACTTACTCATTCGTTGAGTTGAAAAGGCGGATTGTAAAAGTTCAATTTCTGTCATAACATATAAAAAAGAAAAACCCGGATTCATCACCAGCACTAAGTCTGGGAGAGGAATTACCGGGACTGCGGAGCAAAGGTACTGCTTTTTTTTGAGATGACCAAATATTTTTGAGAAAAAATGTTATTTTTGCACATTTTTATCGTTTTTTCAGCAATTTCACACAATGGAGTACAGCAATTTGCATATACGGTGCACGGAACGTGCACGGAGGATGCGAGGCAGAGAACGAATTGTTTTCTGCCCCGCAAAATCTTAATGATAGTAAACTTATGGGCGTCTAATGAGTGTTTAGAGGGTGTTTAGACACTGTCGACCGACCCTCGACCCCCAAAAGCACCTATAACAGAGATTAAAATATTAATAATAGTAAACTTTTGAGACTATTTCACTCTGACGCCGGTGGCGGTGTAGAGGTTGCCGTCACGCAGGATGTAGAGGTGACCATTCAAGAGCATTTTATTCATACCTTGAATGTGGTCAGAGGTTACCCACTCTAAGGATGTATAACCATCCGTGGCGAACTCTCCTTCATAGTGTTTGATCGATTGCTTACTTGCATTAAGAGCATCTATGGTATAACCATACTTGCAGGCTTGGTCAAGACCTGTCACCGTAAATTGCCAGCCATTGGCTGTCATTACAGCAGCATCCAACATACGAGAGCCATTGCGATTAGGAGCGAAGGCAATGCCGGTTAGCTGACCTTGGGCATTGAAGGTTAAGGTGCAGAAGACGATGCCGTCTTTGGTAATTACCAATTTATATTCTGCTGCGTCGTCGTTGGCTGGCCAAACAATGGTTGCGTTATCCGTAGAAGGAGTAACGGTTACTTCATCACCTGTAATGGGCTTTTCTTCTGCACCTATGCAGGATACATTTTCTTTATTGAATAACTTCCAACCCTTAGCTACTTTATATTCGTTTTGCGACTCACACGGAACGCTCAAATACACATCATAATTCACAAAAGCCGACTCATCCAATAATGGAGGCTCTATGGCGAAGCAAGTAATATATAATAGTCGTTCATCGTTGGCAAAGGCATTGGCAGAGATTTTTTCAAGAGATAAACCAAGATAGACATTCTTTATATACTCACAATTAGCAAAGGCAAACTGACCGATTTGTTCAACACCATTAGGAATATCTATTGTTTTGAGGTTCTTGTTAGATAAGCCATAGAAAGCATAGTTACCAATCGTTGTGCAGCCATTATTGATAACGAGACTACTAATAGATTCTTGGAAGAATAGCATCCAAGGCGCAGTACCTTGTGCATAGTCATACATAGCACCTGTACCGGAAATGACCAATACGCCGTCATTATATCTCCATGTTAAGTCATCACCACATTGACCCGAGAATGCAGTATCTATTTGTGCAATAAAAGTTGTGTCTTGCGTAACGATAAACGAACGAGGATTATCGGTATTACCGTCATTCCATTGTGTAAAATGGTAACCATAAGAAGGAGTAACTGTTAAGGTACAAGTATCACCTTTAATGTATTTTCCACCTCCTTTTATTGTACCATTTGTGGCGGAGCAAGTTACTATAGCATAGTCATTGGGGAAACCTTGTAAATTATAAAAATCTCTCCAGTCATTTGCTCGCTTATAGACATTTACCGAGCGAGCAGGCACATAAACAGGGATAGTCTTATTTACACCATTGAAACAATAACTGCCACAAGTCGGAGGATTTGTTGCATAGCAAGTAATCGAGGTCAAACCGCGGCAATATTCGAAAGCATTCGCTCCAATCGTTGTGACGGAAGAAGGAATAACAATCTCGCCGGTAGCAGCAGTAAAGCATCCGCACAGTTTTGTTTTAATAGTATCGCTATATACCAAATATCCATCTACATATCCATTTAGACATTTAGCTCCCCAAGGAGAACCTGTAGCAGTACCATTATATACTATATTATTAACACGATTGAAAGCATTCTCTCCAATCGATGTGACGGAATTAGGAATAGTTACCGAAGTCAAACTGCGGCAACCACCGAAAGCCTCCTCTCCAATCGTAGTAACGGAATTAGGAATAGTAACAGAAGTCAATCCACTGCAACCATTAAAAGCCTCCTCTCCAATCGTAGTAACGGAATTAGGAATAGTCACCGAAGTTAAACCACTGCAACCATTGAAAGCACCCAATCCAATCTCAGTAACAGAATTACCAATCGTTACCGAGGTCAAACCGCTGCACCAAAAGAAAGCATAATCTCCTATCGTTGTGACGGAATTAGGGATAGTTATTGATGTCAAACGGCTGCATTCAAAGAAAGCCTCCTCTCCAATCGTTGTGACGGAATTAGGAATAGTAACAGAAGTCAATCCGCTGCATTCATAGAAAGCAGAATTTCCAATCTCTGTGACGGAATTAGGAATAGTTACCGAAGTCAAACCGCTGCAACCAAAGAAAGTTCCTCCTTCAATCGTTGTGACTGAAGCAGGAATAGTTACCGAAGTCAAACCGCTGCAATATTGGAAAGCAGAACCTCCAATCGTTGTGACAGAATTAGGAATAGTGACAGAGGTCAAACCGCTGCAACAATAGAAAGCAAAACCTCCAATCGTTGTGACGGAATTAGGAATTGTGATAGAAGTCAATTTGATGCACCAACTGAAAGCAGAATTTCCAATAGTTGTGACGGAATTGCCAATTGTTAGCGAGGTTAAACCTTCGCAAAATTCGAAAGCCCGCTCTCCAATCGTAGTGACAGAATTAGGAATAGTAACAGAGGTCAAACCGCTGCAATAAGCGAAAGCATAATTTCCAATCGTTGTAACTTCGCCGGAAAAGGTGATAGTGCCCGTGCCATTGGAAAAAGTATGAGATGAAATAGACACATTAAACGCATCGGTGTGAAGACCACTATTCCATGAGTCTATCGTCTCTAGCAATTTTTCCGTTGCGGTATAAGTGATGACATCACTTGCAAACAAACTTGTAGCAAGAGTTAGTGCTACAAATAGAAAAATAGGTTTAGTTTTCATAGAATATTTATTATTAATTAACAGGTTCAACATCAGTTATAGGTACATTTATAGTGTTTGCACCTAAATTCTCATAACTGCCATTAGTTATAGTCAGCATTCCATTTATATTTTCAAGTACAAGGTATCTCTCACCTTGATATATAACATATTTTTCCATACTACTTCGAATTTATAAATTTTTCTGCATTTTGAATCCAAGTGTTTAAATCATCAATCCACTTTTCATTCGTGGTATTTTTCATTACTTCTTGTTGAGATAGTGCATCCTTCCATGATTGAAAGAAATCTTTTAGTTGCAAATGCAAATGGCTATTTCGATAATTATCTAATAATTGCTCATTATAAAAGTCTAAATTTAGTAACTTTTGCAAGTCTGTAATTAATACCATTCCTTCATCAAATGTTTTTCTTGATGAGTTAAAAGTTGCATTTTGTTCTTCCATAATTGATTAGATTTAATTTTTGTCCCCGCAATCGGCAGGAGGCATTTGCCGTTTGATATTATATTTATAGATTATAGACCGCTGCGCTATTCCGGAAGGGATAGACACAAAAAAGCGTGAACATTATTCACGCTCATTCTCCATCACGGGTTCTACCAAAACCTTGTCCAAGAATAAACAAAAACGTCCACGCTGGTATATGTTAATACCAACGCAAAATGCGTTACAGTATAAAAACATACCCATAGGACGTTCACATCTTCTTGTTTCGGGGACAACTTTGGTAGATTCGTGATGCCAAAACAAGCGTCAATAAACGCCTTTTATTATGTCTGAACCCCACCCCGCAAAGAGACATAATCCCCTCCAGCGTGGAATCCGAGTGCAAATATACAACAAAAATTTGGGATGCACAAATTTTAAGAGCAAAAAATAAGATTTTCATCTTATTATTGTATGTTTTGAGATAAGATATGGAAGTTCACTCACAATAGACTATCGCAAAACAGACAATATGAGGCATCAGCCTTTTTGCTCTTTATTTGCGCATTTTAATAAAGGTGAGGACTACCATTCGGGGGGCCAACATAGTTGGTAGCAGCTTGCCGAAATTACAAAAAAAAATTGATTTACACAAATATTTGTACAAATTTTTATTAAAAGTTTGCCGATGTCGGAAAAAAGTTGTATCTTTGCACCCGAAATCGCTAAACAAATTTTCCGATGAAGTATTTATCAGTATCAGATTTCGCCTCTCTGCATAGTATCAATGAGCGTACTATTCGTAACTATTGTGCCACGGGCAAGTTAGAGGGAGCGTTTTTAACCGGCAAGACATGGACTATTCCTGAAGATGCTGTTTTACCTAACAAAGGTAAGCATGCTAAACGTGTTTCGCCACTCTTGGCACGATTGCGTGAGGAGCAAGAGAGCCATCTAAAAGGTGGCATCTACCATCGTACACAGATAGATTTGACATATAACTCCAATCATATAGAGGGAAGCCGTCTTACCCATGACCAAACGCGGTATATCTTTGAGACGAATACCATCGGCGTTTCCCAACATGCTGTGCGTGTAGATGATATTGTGGAAACTATCAATCACTTCCGTTGTATAGACCTTATCATATCTCGTGCAGAGGAGCGGTTAAGCGAAGGACTGATAAAGGAACTGCATCGTCTGCTTAAATCTGGCACACAGGATAGCCGACGAGATTGGTTCGCTGTAGGGGATTACAAGCGTTTGCCCAATGAAGTGGGGGGGATTGAGACCACTTCCCCCGAGCAAGTGCATACTGAAATGGTGGATTTGTTAAAAAAGTACAACGCTATCAAGCATAAATCGTTGGATGACTTATTGGATTTTCACACACGCTTTGAGCGCATTCACCCTTTCCAAGATGGTAATGGCAGGGTAGGACGATTGATTTTGTTTAAAGAGTGTCTAGCCAATGGTATTGTGCCCTTTATCATCACGGAAGAACTGAAGATGTTCTACTATCGTGGTTTGCAGAATTGGCCTACAACACAGGGGTACTTGCGTGACACCTGCCTCACGGCACAAGATAACTATGCCGCCTTGCTTACCCACCTACGAATAAAGCATTAGGTTACTTTGAATCTCACAATAAATAAAAGAAGTTAAATATCAGCAAGGGAGATACCATCAATCCACTCCATGCGGATATAGTCACCCATCGTCTCGTCATGTCCATATCTATCTCTTTTGCAGATGCAAAAATACAAAGAAAAATTTGATATATGCAAGAAAAAAGCACTAAAACTTGCATATTCCACAAAAAAGTTGTATCTTTGCAGTCGCTAAAAGCGAAGTTGTGAAATCAATGCGTTACGATAAGGAAGATTTGCAGCAGGCTCTTCGTGTTATGAGGGAGGGCGGCATCATTCTATATCCTACGGATACGGTCTGGGGAATCGGTTGTGATGCCACCAACCCTGATGCGGTGCGTAAGATATTCGCGCTTAAGGAACGGGAGGATAGTAAATCTATGCTTTGTCTCTTAGACGGACCGGGTAAGTTGCAAGGTTACGTAGATGTGCCCGATGCAGCATGGCAACTGCTGGAGGCTACCACTCCGGAAGAGGGTTTGGAACAGCGTCCGATGACCATTATCTATCCCAATGCTCGTAACGTAGCGACTAACCTGATTGCCGAAGATGGTAGTATCGGTATTCGCATTACCAATGAACCGTTTAGCAAGGCTTTGTGTGAACAACTTCATCATCCTGTAGTGTCCACCAGTGCCAATAAATCCGGACAACCTACCGCCAAGAACTTCCAACAGATAAGTGCCGAAATAATCAACGGTGTAGATTATGTGTGCCACTTCCGCCGAAATGATACAACCGAGAAAAAGCCCTCTGTCATCATTAAGGTGGGAATAGGAAACGAGATTCAGATTATTAGAAAATAATGAACACTTTTCGTAAACAACAACTCAAATACCTAATCGCCGATATCCTGTCGGCTGAGTTGGTGTGGATATGTTTCCTCGTCTTCCGTTGGCTGGTTTACGAAGGCCGAGTGTTCAGCATGGATGCTGTTCTCATTCCTGTCTTCAACTTCTGGCTGCCGCTCTGTCTCTATCCTGTCGGATGTATTGTGGTGTACTACCTCAGTGGCTATTATTTGCGACCATTCAACAAGAAATTAGGAAAAGAGTTTATTACTACTTTCTTTAGTTCGTGCCTTGTGGCATTAGTCACATTCTTCATTGTTATCATTGATGACCAAGTGCAGGATTATAGCCGATACTTATGGTCGTTGTTGGTCTTGTTTGGCTTGCAGTTTATACTGTGCTATATCCCGCGTCTATGCATTACCCTCATCTCCCGTCATCGGATGTTGGAGGAACCAAGTTGCATTATTGAGCAAACGCCCACCATGAGTGATAACGATTTCTACCATGCTATTGCCAAGGCTTATCAAAGGGGAGAGACCATCTATGTAGTGCCTCGCGTATATGATATATTGACCGGTGCTGCCCAGATTAGGGAACTCACCGAGACACCCTACATCTGCATCTCCGATTTGAGCATGTCGGATGTGGGATTATGCTCCAAGCGAGCCATGGATATTGTGATTTCGGCAGTAACATTAGTGCTTTTCTCTCCGCTCTATTTGATTATTGCCATCTTAGTTAAACTGTCTTCTCCCGGACCGATTATCTATCGTCAGGAGCGAATAGGTAAGCATGGTCGTCCATTTATGATTCTTAAGTTCCGCACCATGTATCAGGGGGCCGAAGAGGAAGGGCCACAACTGTCTGCCGATGATGATCCGCGAGTAACGCGTGTGGGCAAGAATCTGCGCAAATACCGTTTGGACGAATTGCCGCAGTTCTTCAATATCCTGCGTGGCGATATGTCTATCGTCGGACCTCGTCCCGAACGACCATTCTTCATTAAGCAAATCGAACAAGAGGCTCCGTATTATTGCTTGCTATACAAGATTAGACCGGGATTAACTTCTTGGGGACCCATCAAGGTGGGCTATACCGATACCATAGAAAAAATGGTGGAGCGACTCAAATACGACATTGCCTACATGGAGAATATGTCCATTGCCCTGGACCTAAAAATCTTGTTCTATACCATCGGAGTTATCTTGGATGGAAAAGGCAAATAAACGAATTATGAATTACGACGAAACAATACAAAAGGCCGAATCTATCGTCAAGGACTTAGAGCAGGCAGAAGCTTTATCCATGGAGGATTATAAAGCCAAAGCAACCGAGGCCAAACAACTGCTAGACCTTTGCGAAAAACAATTAACAACGATGGAAAAAGACTTACTCGTCTGATAGACGAACTAAGACATCGCGATACGAATTGAATATCTTGGATTTACTTACCATTCCAAGATATTTTTTCTTTTCATCTACTACAGGTAAGTTCCATGCTCCGGTATCCTCAAAAACCTCCATCACCTTCTCCATGGGCATATCAGCCGACAATAAGGCCGGAGGCGAGGTCATCAAATCCTCTACCGTAAAGCGATTATACAGCCGCTGCTGGAACATGATATTGCGTATTTCATCCAACAGCAAAATGCCCTTTAGATGCTTTCTATGATCTACCACAGGGAAGATATTTCGGTGACTATTGGCAATCACTTTCACTAACTCGCCTAATTTCATTTGAGGTTGCAACTCAATCAGGTCTGTTTCCAATACTTGATCCAGGTGCATCAACGTCAACACCGAACGGTCTTTGTTATGGGTGAGCAATTCGCCCTTCTGTGCCAAACGCATAGCATACAAACTATGAGGCTCAAACAGCAGAATAGTCAGGTACGAAACAACACTCACAATCATAAGTGGCATAAATAGGTGATAACCGCCGGTGAGTTCGGCAATCAGGAAGATACCGGTCAGCGGAGCATGCATAACACCTGCCATTAGTCCGGACATACCTGCTAATACAAAATTACTCTCCGGCACATTCAGTCCAATCAGGCTTAATATGCGAGCCACAATAAAACCGACTATCGCACCCATAAAGAGCGAAGGCGCAAAAATACCACCTACACCACCTCCACCATTCGTGGCAACGGATGCCACTATCTTAAAGAGCAACACCAACAATAGATAGCCCACCAACACCCACGATGCCGAACCTAAATACGCAAATGGACTGGCCTCAATCGTGCTGGACGCATTGCCGTTAATCAGGTCCGTAATCACATCGTAACCCTCACCATAGAGCGGTGGGAAAAGATAGATGAGCAATCCCAATACACTGCCGCCAATCAGAATCTTAACACCAATCGACCTGACATGCTTCTTAAACAACCCCTCTAATCGGTTCATACCCCGTGTAAAATAGAGCGAAACCAATCCACACAGGATGCCTAAGATGATGTAATAAGGAGTGCGCACCAGCGAGAAAGACTCCACTTGCATTAGGCTGAACATCGATGTTTGATGGGTGTAGATAAACGAGATGGCAGAGGCCGTGACGCTGGATATCAACAATGGCGCCACACTGGTCATCGTTAGGTCCATCATCAGCACCTCCAAGGTGAAGACCAATCCGGCAATGGGGGCTTGGAAAATACCTCCAATCGCTCCGGCTGCTCCACAGCCAATCATCAGCATCATCGTCTTTTGGTCCAGACGCAGCAACTTAGCCATATTACTGCCAATAGCTGCACCGGTCAGCACAATAGGTGCCTCGGCTCCCACCGAACCACCAAAACCAATCGTCAGCGCTGAACCTACTACCGACGACCAGGTGTTATGCAACTTAATAATGGATTTACGCTGGGAAATAGCGTATAGAATCTTGGTGATACCATGCGATATATCGTCGCGCACCACATAGTGCACAAACAAGGACGCTAAGGCGATACCAATCATGGGACCTAATAAGAACCAAATATGGCTATGACCTTCGGCTAACTGATTGGCTATCAGATACTTAATCAGATGTATCAGTTCCTTCAGAATAATGGCAGCCACAGCGGACAAAATACCCACCAACAAACTGAGAATCAGCACGATATTCTTTTGGCTGATGTGCTTCTCGCGCCACTCAATAAATCGATCGTATGTTAGTCTTGTGTGTCCCAACCTATGCCTTTGTATTTACTCAAATCCCATTCTTCATCTACTTCGTTCAGGTAGATAGTCTGAGGGGCCTCTTCCTCTCCGGTCTCGGCCTTAACTTCGCGAACGGTCACATCGATCGGTGCATGAGAAATCTCAATAATCTGATTCTGCTCTTTCTGCAATTCTTCAAACAGAGCATCCTTCAATTCATTGATTCCTAATCCGCTGAGCGAAGAAATAAGCACAATCTTGATGCCAAACTTAGCCTCTAATTTGGCCACTTTAGTCCGCAGTTTCTTAATGCCGGCTTCGTCTAACGTGTCGCATTTGCTGATGGCTAAGATGCGAGCTTTACTTAGTAACTCCGGATTGTACTTCTCCAATTCGGACAGCAAAATCTTGTATTCTTTATCCAACTTTTCGCTGGTGGCCGGCACCATGAATAGCAGCACAGCATTGCGTTCGATATGGCGCAAAAACCGGAGTCCTAACCCTTTGCCTTCGCTGGCTCCTTCAATGATTCCCGGGATATCTGCCATGCAAAAACTGCGATTATCGCGGTAACTGACAATACCTAAATTAGGAGTCAAAGTCGTAAACGGATAGTCTGCAATCTCAGGTTTGGCAGCACTAACAACGCTCAATAGCGTGGACTTGCCGGCATTGGGGAAGCCCACTAATCCTACGTCTGCCAATACCTTCAGCTGCATAATCACATTGCGCTCTTGGCATGGCTCGCCCGGTTGCGCATAACGAGGAGTCTGGTTGGTAGCCGTGCGGAAATGCCAGTTGCCTAATCCTCCACGACCACCTTTGAGCAGAACAATTCGCTCACCATGTTCCTTCACTTCACATAACCACTCTCCCGAATCACCATCATAAACTACGGTACCGCAAGGCACTTGGATAATCTTGTCCTCACCATCCTTACCAAAACTGCGACTTTGACCGCCATGACCGCCATCGGTGGCCATGATATGCTTTTGATACTTAAGGTGAAGCAATGTCCATAAGTTGCGATTACCCTCTAAGATGATGTGACCGCCTCGGCCACCATCGCCGCCATCCGGACCTCCCTTGGGAACATACTTGGCACGGTGCAAATGCATGCAACCTGCACCGCCTTTACCCGAACGGCAATAAATCTTAACGTAGTCTATGAAATTTCCGGAAGGCATTATTGTATATGACTAATAATGGTCTGAACTTGTGCAAAGGTATAATCCGGATTGATGTTACTATTGATCATGAAATACTCATGACGGTTGACATAGTAAGCACTTACCGGCTCTGTTTCTGCGCGATAAACCTGCATTCTCTTCTTAATGGTTTCCAGATTGTCATCTGCACGGCCGCTCTTCTTACCGCGGTTGATCAGACGCTCTGTAATCACATCTTCAGATGCAAATAAATCCAGCATATAAGCGGTCATCTTGCGGCGACCTAACATCTCGGTCAAAGCCTCTGCCTGAGCAACTGTTCTGGGGAATCCATCAAAGATAACACCCTTGCAATCTGCCTTCAGACTGTCCAAGAAACGATCCAATAAATCAATCATCTTGGCATCCGGAATGAGTTGACCTTTGGAGATGATGGCTTCCATCTCTTTGCCTAACTCGCTGCCGGATTTAATCTCTGCACGCAGTACATCACCGGTGCTCAAATGCTCTAAACCGTATTTCTCTACAATAAGTTCAGATTGAGTCCCTTTGCCACTGCCGGGAGCTCCGCCTAGTATAATATTCAACATAATCTAATAATTTTTGGTGTTTTTCGTGGGGTTAATTTTTTGAAAAAAAACGAGTTGCCCTCTTGAGCAACTCGTTTCATGGGTAATTGACTAATTAGAGAGCCAATTTAGCACCAGCTTTGAATTTAGCAACTTTCTTTGCAGGAATAGTGATAACCTGTTTGGTTGCAGGATTGATGCCCTTATGAGCAGCTTTGTTAACTACGGAGAAAGTACCAAAACCAATGAGTTGTACGTTCTCACCCTTCTTCAAAGAAGCAACGATAGCGTCGATGGTTGCGTCCAAAGCAGCAGCAGCGCTAACTTTTGTCAATTCAGCCTTTGCTGCAATAGCAGCTACGAGATCAGCTTTATTCATACTAAATAGGTATTAAAGGATTAATATTAATCTGGGGTTAGCCCCATTTGTTTCTTTATCGAGTGCAAAGTTACAATAAATTTTGAATATACGCAATACTTTCTTAAAAAAAAATTCACTTTTTAGGTAATTTTTGCAAAAAAAATCGTTTTTTAGTGTTTTTTTATGGTCATTTGGCAAAAAATTTGTACTTTTGTACCCGAAATGAGAAACTTACCAATTATAACTAAGCGATTACTGCTGGCCAATCTTATTGTTTGGCTGATTGATACGGCCTTGAAGCAACGAGGCATTTACTTAACCGGTTTATTGGGATTATGGAACATTGGTAGTCCTTACTTCCATTTTTGGCAACCGCTCACCTACATGTTCATGCATGCTAACTTCGGACATCTGTTCTGCAATATGTTTGCCGTGCTCATGTTCGGTCCTGCTTTAGAGGAAAGTTGGGGAGCCAAGAAATTCCTACTTTACTATGCCGTCTGTGGCTTAGGTGCTGCCGCCGTTCAACTACTCACATGGTACCTAACTGGCAATCCAGGTGTTGTTATTGGTGCCAGCGGCGCCGTCTTTGGCATCCTGTTCGCCTTCGGATGGCTCTTCCCCGATGTACCGATGTTCATACTCTTTATCCCTATCCCCATTCGCGCGCGTACCTTTGTATATATATATGCAGCCATCGAACTCTTTGCCGGATTGGCTGACTTCTCCTTTGATAACGTGGCGCACTTCGCCCACCTCGGTGGCTTCCTCTTTGGATGGCTGTTGCTGCTGATTTGGAGGCATCCCTGGCATAAGTTCCCTCGCATCCGTCGCGATGATGACGACGAAAAGAAAGGACGTGATTTTAGTGATTATCACTATCAGGAACCTATCCGATAAACAAAAAAAGCGCATCGCTGCGCTTTTTTTATTTCGGCTCCATCGTTACCAACGGAATCAACATCTCCTCCATCGATATACCTCCGTGCTGGAAGGTATTGCGATATACTTGGGCGTAGTAATTGAAGTTATTGGGATAGCCAAAGAAGTCCGTCCCCGTGCAGAACATATAACTGGACGACACATTCGGGCATGGCAGTCCTACTCGCTCCGGATGCTGAATCTCCATCACGTTCTTGCTCTGACAATTCAGCGCCTTGCCTACTTTGTAACGCAAGTTCGTATTGGTGTTCTTATCTGCTAAAATAGCCACCGGCTCACTCACACGAATCGTACCATGATCGGTTGTCAGCACTACTTTATAGCCCAGTTGTGCTATGCGTTTGAACATATTTAGGGTGGGTGAGTGCTTAAACCAACTCTGCGTCAAACTGCGATAAGCCGCCTCATTGGCTATCAATTCACGCATCATCTTGCTGTCCGTCCGGGAATGCGACAACATATCAATAAAGTTGATAACTACCACATTCAATGGCGACTTCAACTGCCTGAACTGCTTGGTTATTTTCTCGCAGAAATCACTCTCGTTAATCTTGAAATACGAAAAATCATACCGCTTGCGGAAACGCTCTAACTGCGTCTGAATCAAATCTTTCTCATTCAGGTTCTTGCCTTCTTCATCCTCTTCTTCCACCCATAAGTCGGGCCACATATTGCGAATTCCCAACGGCATCAGCCCCGAAAAAATAGCATTCCGAGCATACTGAGTAGCCGTCGGCAAGATACTCGTGTATAGATTCTCATCGGTAATCGTGAAGAACTCCGACAGCATCGGTTGCAGCACTTTCCATTGGTCGTAACGGAAATTATCTATCACCACAAAGAACACCTTCTCCCCCCTGTCTAATATGGGGAAGAGCACGTTCTTAAAAATATCCGGCGACATCATCGGACGCTCGCCACCATTGAACCAACCTTCGTAGTTCTTGCTGATAAACTTACAATAGGCACTATTGGCCTGCTTGCGTTGTTGGTCCAGAATCTCGCGCATCGAACTGTCGGCCTCGCTCAACTGCAATTCCCATTTCACCAGCGTCTTATGAATGGCCATAAACTCGGCTAACGTGCTGGCGGTATCTATCATATATGATATGTCCGACCACTCCTCGCGGTACGTGCGATTGGCCTCCTGCTCCACGATGGCCTTGCTGTGGATATGTTTTTTGAGGCACATCAGAATCTGACTGGGATTGACCGGCTTAATCAGGTAATCAGCAATGCGCTGACCAATAGCCTGCTCCATAATCTGCTCCTCTTCGCTCTTGGTAATCATCACTACCGGCACTTCCGGACGAAGATTCTTAATCTCCTCCAGCGTCTCAATCCCACTCAGTCCCGGCATCTGTTCGTCTAAGAAAACAATATCCGGCGCCTGGCTCTCACAATAGTCAATAGCGTCCTGACCGTTATTAACGGTTACTACATCATAGCCTTTCTCCTTGAGAAAAATGAGGTAAGGCTTGAGCAACTCAATCTCGTCATCAGCCCAAAGTATTTGGCTCATAGTTTCTCCATTTAGTGATTAAACGTAATATATCTTCCGGCCACTCGCTGTCAAAAAACATGCGTTCACCGGTGCGAGGATGCGTAAATCCCAAGGTCTTGGCGTGCAATACCTGACGGGGACACAGTTCAAAACAGTTCTGTATATACTGACGGTATTTTTGCGTTGGCAGACCCTTCAGAATCTCCATGCCACCGTATTTCTCGTCTGCAAACAGAGGATGCCCAATGGTTTTCATGTGCACTCTAATCTGATGTGTCCGTCCGGTTTCCAATCGACATTCCACCAGCGTCACATAAGGGAATCGCTCTAAAACGCGCCAATGCGTAATTGCCTCCTTGGCCTCCGGATGATCCTCTATATCGTACACCTTATATAACGTACGATCGCGCGTGTCGCGTGCGAGTGCCCCCTCAATCGTCCCACTATCTTCCTTAAAAGTGCCCCAAACTAACGCGTTGTAGGTGCGTTCGGTGGTGTGCTCAAAGAACTGCAACGCCAGGTTAGTCTTGGCCTCCGGTGTCTTAGCAATCAGCAGTAAGCCACTCGTGTCTTTGTCTATTCGATGCACCAGCCCGATACGGGGGTCGTTGATGTCAAACTGCTCCCCAAAGTACCATGCCAAGGCGTTCAGCAACGTGTGTTCGTAATTGCCATGACCGGGATGCACCACCATGCCCGCCGGCTTATTGATAACCAGCAGGTCCTCATCCTCATAAACAACCGTCAGAGGGATATTTTCCGGCTGAATAGTGTAGTCTTGTGGCTCATGATCCAGCAGTATCTGAATCATATCTCCGGGCTTCACTTTGTAGTTGCTGGCTACGGCTTTGCCATTCACCCATATATGCTCTGCATCAGCCGCCATTTGAATACGATTGCGGCTCGTACCTGCCATGTGTTCTGTCAGGTATTTATCGATGCGCAAAGGACTTTGCCCCTTGTCCACCTCCATCCTCATTCGCTCAAATAACTCCTCGTCCTCTATCATATTTGGCTATTTGTTTAATTGGTTATTTCTTAATTGGTTTTATCTCCCGCAGACTACGCAGAAAGATTATATTTATTCGTTGTTCGTGATTGGTTTGTTCGTAAGTAAACTTCCCACATCCCACCACACGTACAACTAACCGAAGGCTATGCCTTCTTGCTCCTATTGGAGCTATAAATATTTTTTCTTACTTCGCGGAATGGTTCCGCGCCTTTCTTATTAACAACGTGTTAGCGTTGTAAGAGCGTTCCGCGTTTTATATTTATAGTCCCACATGGGACTTTTCCGCGCCATATATTTATAGTCCCGTATGGGACCTGAAGGCGTCAGCCTTTGGTTAGTATTTGTGTTAGTTGGGATAGAGAGGAGCTTGCTCATCGGTAGCCCAAGGGACAAATACGAATAAATATAATCTTTCTGCGTTTTCTGCGTAGTCTGCGGGCACAATTAATGAATCAATGTTAGAAAAACTCCTCCTCATCTCCCTGATTATCCGCCGTCACCACTTTCTCAGGATTGAGACTCAGATACAACTGTACCGCCGTCCCTTCCAGCACGTGCGAATCGCTTTGTGGATCCTGCTTATACACCATAAACAGGTCCTTATTCTCCTCCGTCACTTCCTCGTCATAATGAACGTTTCCAACGGTCAGATGCTTCTCCATCAGCAGTCCTCTCACCTCCATCACGTGCTTACCACGTACATCCGGCGTAGTCACTATGGCAGTACCTTTGCCTTGACCAATCACCAGCACCACCGACTCTCCTTCGGTCAGCTTATCGCCGGTCTCCAACGAGGTCTCTCCTTGACGGATATCCAGCACCAAATCCCTGTATTCACTGGGCTCGTACAGCACTTCGGACACCTTCAGATTCATCTGCCTCAATATACTCTCGGCCTGACGGTAACTGATGTCGTGCAGTTCAGGCAGGGTCACTTGACGGTGCGCACTTGCGTTCAATACTACATACACCGCGCGCCCGCGCTTAGCATGCGATTCGGCTGGAGGCGTCTGCTCCACAATCGTGCCCAATGGCACGCGTTGCGAGTACGTGGAGTCAATCACATCTATGGTCAATCCTGAATTGGCCAACAACGCTTCTGCCTCCTCAATATACAATCCGGTAATCTGTGGAATCTCCACTTCTTCGCCGTGATGGGTGTAACTACGCATCCATATGGTAATGGATATAACAATGACGATAATAACGGCAACGGCAATCAGCACATTTTTGCCATAAAATTTCCAATCCAAGGTGGATTTTTTGCCTTTTTTGTTAGAAAAATACATAAAATCGCAAAATTTTTGTGCAAAATTACAATTTTTTTTGGATATATGCAAAATTTGTTGTAATTTTGCGCAGTTTTTCGCGGCTTAAGGTAAAAAAATACTTGTTTGCCCTCCGAAAACGAACATAAATAACACTTTAAAAAACTAGTTTTAAGTTATGAAAAAAATGATGTTCATTGCAGCTATCGCTTTCTGCGCTATGAGTTGCGGTAACAAGGCTGCTGAGGCTCCTGCAGAGGAAGCTGCTCCAGCTGAAGAAGTTGTTGTTGAAGAAGTTGTTAACGACTCTCTCGTAGAAGAAGTTGTTGAAGAAGTTGTTGAGGCTGTTGCTGAATAATTTCACTTCACACAAACACACGGGACTACCTTTCGGTGGTCCTTTTTTTTATCCCTCATCTCTCATCTTTCATCTTTCATCTCCCATCTATCATCCTCCTTGCGGCCCTCTCCCCTCTAATCCTTCCTCACCCTTTTTGCGTGCTTTATTATTTATTATTTACTCCCCCCTTCAAGTGGTGTGTTAGTCATAACATTCTCATAACATTCTCATAACATTGTCATAACATTGTCATAACATTCTCATAACATTCGGAAACCCTGATGCTACCATGCTTATCGCCGCATCTCCTGGTATCTCAGCAATAAATCTTAATAAATCTCATTAATTTATTAAGAATAATTTGCGTATGTCAAAAAAAATTTGTACCTTTGCAGTCTAAAATATAAAGTAGATAATCTTTTTTAACCTCTAATATTATGAAAAACACTATTTTACATTGTGTTTCGTTTGTTCGTCAGACATCTTTTAAGTTTTTAACCCGTTCTATCACCCTCTTAATGCTCCTCGCATTAGGCTTCTCGTCCCTGTGGGCAACGGATGTGACATTTACTTTTAATACTGATGCTGGTTTATCAGAGTTGGGAATTACAAAACCTAGTTCTGGTGCAGGAACTAATTTGAGTGGTACATATTCCAAAGGTGGTGTTACTATGTCGTTTACGAGTGGAAGTACTGCGACTCGCATTTGGAATAGTAGTGGTACCTTAACTCTTCGTGTTTATAAAAATGGTTCCCTGACTTTTGCTGCTCCATCTGGCTCTAATGTTACTAAGGTGGTTGTTGATGGTACTTCTAAATGGACGGGAAGTGATGGTTCGGCCACGATTGCAGCTTCTGCAAATATGACAATCAGTTCTATTACAGTGACATATTCGGGTTCTGCTTCTAAATATACCGTTACTCTTTCTCGTAATGGTGTGACAGAGCAAGTAAAAGATGTAACAGGCGAATATACTTTGCCTACTGCTGCTTCCGAAGCCGACGCCTGCACGGATTGGAAGTTCAAGGGCTGGAGCACATCTACGGTAGCTTCAACCACTACTGCCCCCTCTTATGTCACAAAGGCATCTGCAACAGGTACGTTCTATGCCGTTTATGGCAAAACCGAGGGTGGTGGTAGTGTGACATATTCATTCTCGATTACTCCATCTGATTTTACCACAGGTGGTTATGCTGCTAATGATGGCGAACATACAAGCACGGCGACGGCAACTGGTGAATCTCCTCAAACTGTGACATGGACAAGTAAAAATGCCTATCAAAATGGTGGTAAAATTCAAATTAAAAAGGATAGCGGTAGTGGTATTAAAAATACTACCATAGCCAATGCTACTGTTACGTTGGGGTCTGGTTCAAGTAATGCTGTTGTTAGTTCTAATGCGAGTGGTTTTTCTGTTTTGTCAAATGGTAGCACAGCCTATGTAACCAGTATTAATGTGTCATATACAGAAGGCTCTTCTACTACCACCTATACCACTTCGCCAAATTGTGTGACCAAAAAGGTGTCAAGCATTTCTGTTAAAACACCTCCTACCACAACAACTTATACCGAAGGCGATTCCTTTGATCCTGCCGGTATGGTGATTCATGTGGTGTATGATGATGCTTCAACGGAAGATATTACTTCTGGCTTTACGGTTACCCCTGACCCATTAACAAAAACAACCACAGAAGTAACGATTTCGTATGGTGGCAAAACGACCACGCAGGCGGTTACCGTTGAAGAAAAAGTAGTGGAAGAATATGTACTTATCACTTCTGTCGATGATTTGGAAGCCGGTGTTAAATACTTAATCGGTAATGGAACATCTGATGCTTGTTTATTTGTTAGTACAGAAAGTAATACAAATAACCGTAAAACAACTTCCGGAACAGTCACCAGTAATAAGGTCGAAAAAACCGAAGCTATGATGGCTCTTGAATTAGGCGGCTCTACTGGTGCGTGGACCTTCAAGACTATTGACTACGCAGGTACAGCTGGCTATCTGAATGCAACCAATACTACAGGTAGTAACTATCTAAAAGTCGTTTCAGATTTAGATAACTATTCTAATTTCTCCATTTCATTCTCTGGCAATGCTGCTGTAATTACTTGTACAGGCAAAACTTCACGAAATATAATTCGAGCAAATGGAGATATTATTTCTTGTTATACAAGTGGTCAGTCTTCTGTTTATCTCTACAAAGAGAATAGCACCAAACCAAGAGTTTCGGTTTCTCCTGCATCATTAACGGCTGCTAAACCCAATACCGGCTCAGACCAAGTAACGGCAACGGCTAAGAACTTTGCCGGCACAGTTACGTATTCTTGGACAACTTCTGATGATAATGTGGCTACCGTTTCAGGTTCTGGCGCAACGGCTACCGTTACTTACAAGAATAGTGGTACTTGTACCATTACCGTAACCGCAACGGACGGTACCACCACCAAAACCGCTACCGTCTCCGTTACCGTACCACAAACTTACACGGTTACCTATATAGAAGGTGGAACTCCTACTGCTGGTCCAACTTTGGTTCAAGGTGAAACCTACACCTTACCTACAAATTCTACTAGTTGCGAAGGTTACACCTTCTTAGGCTGGGTTACAACTCCTTTCACCGATGGTCAATCTGATAAACCTGCTTCGATCCAAACACCCAGCGAAAAAACAATGGGCTCGGCTAATGTTACGTACTACGCCGTCTATAAATTTACCGAAGATGATGGAGAAACCGCATATGCTGTTACAAATGACTTGTCCGATCTTGAACAAGATGGTATCAATGTAGCATTATGCTCCAAAAGTGAAAATAAATTTATAGCTCACGACTTATCTGCATCCGCTGCTCCTTCTCCTATTACAGCCACCACCTCCGGCCTTACATTAAATGATAATGTAATCTGGACCTTGAATTATGATCCGAATGGAGAAGAAGGATATAATTGGGGCTTCTCGTACAACTCAGAATACCTCTCTGCTGAATCATCCAGCAACAATGTTCCAATGGAGTTGTATGATGAAGAAGATTATTGGAAAATCGTTCCCAATAGTTCAGGTGGCGCTTGCAAGGTGATTTATAATTATGTAAAAGGCTCCGTAAACGATTATATTGGAATGGAATATTATAGTGGAGTTTGGAAAGTATATAAGACTACAGGACAATCCGCTACAGATATGTGGGTGTTGGTTGAGAAAAGCACCGCAACAATTACCTACACCAACTCTCCTTCTTGTGGTCCAATAATTAAAGCACAAGGTGAACCTCATATCACTTCTGCACAGTCCATTACTATCCAAGCCGCAGATTCAATTCAGGTTAAGGGTACAAGTCTGACCGGCTCAACTTTGAGTGCCACAAGCGATAATCCTCACTTTACTGCTGAACTTACGAATACCTCAATCGTAAGTGGCTCAATTATGGCTCAACTGGTTATTAAATATACCCCGGTAGCTGCAAAAACCTCTGAAACGGCTACTATCACAATTCAGGATAATACACATTCAGCTTCTCAAACAATTACCGCACATGGTTATTCGTTGCCCAATAGTTTTATCATTACTGCCAAGAATAGCAAAAATCAATGGGTAGCCTTGCCTTCTGATATGCCGTCAGCATCTACCTACCTCGGTATTCCTGCTGTTGTAAATGATGAGGCAGCTCCTACGTCGGCAACCAAAACGGCAGATAATACACATTATAGCCTAACTACTTTAAGAACGACGATTACTTCTGGCGAAACACAAAGCAGATATGCAACCTCTCCTTGGTTGGTACGTCTGACTACGGAAGACGGTAAGTTCCTATATGGCGCTAAGTCTAATACCAACATCTATGATGGCGATGCATCTTCTACTCAATCGCCTTATGAATGGTTGCTTACTACAACAAATGGCATTGATTACATAATTAAGAACGTAAGTTCTAACCGTACGTTGGCTATTCATGAAACGGACTACATTGGTCAATATAATACAGGAAATAATGTCTTCCGTATTATACCGTACGTTGAGGAATGTAAACACTTTGCTGCACCAACAAATGTGGTGGCTTCGGTGATAAAAGCTACAACAGCTAAGATATTATTTGAACCTGTTCGCAACGCTACACATTATGAATATAAGGTGAATGGCGCATCCGTATGGACAAGTGTAGATGCTTCTACATTGGAACATAGCGGCACACGTATCATATTACCGGTTACCGGATTGACTCGTGGCATTTCCAATACCGTCATTATTCGTGGTAATGACCCAACGGTAGATGAGGCTGACTTATGTGCTCCAAGAGAGGAAACTTCAATCAGCTTCACAACGGCGTTATGCGAACATGTGGCTGAATTGGGCGCTTCTTCTCCTGCTGGCACAACCGCTAATGTTCAATGGAAATCGGACTATCCAGGATTGAGTTTTAGAGCAGTCCTCTATTCCGACAGAGCAGGTACACATATCTTACAAGACAATTCTACCACGGCAACCAATTATACATTCTCTGGTTTGGAGGAATCTCACACATACTATTATCGTATTTATTCTAGCGAAGATGGTGTGGATGATGGTTGTCCTTCTAAGGTAGATTCGTTCTCCACCAAGAGCCCGGATGTAGAAATCATGACTTGGCATACTGATGGTATTGACATCGCTGTTAATATGGAAGGTAGTCCGGTGGTATTAATCGCGAATGAACAAACTCACGGAACAGAGGGTGGTGGACAAAAAGCAGACGAAGTGTTCTTCTCCAAGTACTTTGAGGCTTCAAGCAATGTTAAGTTATTGGCCCTCTTTAATGGTACCGACCATAAGGTAGGTCTATGTGATTATACCATTAAACTCACACAAAACGGCGGAAACGATAAACCGGTAAATACTTCAGGAACACATGATTGGAAATTTACGAAACCTGTTGATCAGTTTACTGTTGAGTCTGGACCTGAAGATTTTATCCCTGATTCGTTGGAATCTGGTAAAGAACTTATCTTAATCTCTTATAGTTTAAACAAAGGAGTAATTAATGAGAATGATGCTAAGATTATTGCTTGTGCCCAAGATAACCCCAATTCCGGTTTTAATAGTTACTATGTTGTATCAGACCTGAAACTTGACTTCAATGGTAATGATGCTATTGGTTTATGGAACACTAAGACAGGAACAATGATTGACCTTATTGGCGCAGGTAATTCAAGTGGCGATGATTTAACAACCTTTGTTACAGTTGATAAATTGAATGATGGCAGTGGCAGTGGTAAGGTCAAAAGTATAAATAATCAGTCTCGTACAGATATTGCTGTTGGGGATATCGTTTGGATGGATACACCGGGTGGATGGTATTCGGGATTTGGTACAGATACTGCGGGCAATTCCAATTATGCGTTAAGTACCAACCGCTGCTTGCTGATTCGTAAGAATACGGTTCGAGCTGGATACAACTCTACCAACCAAGGTCCAAACAATGCCGTGGATTTGAATAAAACCGACTTCGTGACCTTAGGCGATCATGGAGGAGTCCCGGGTGAGTGGTTCGGTGTACAAATTCCTAATATTAATCCTGAAACAGGGGATAATGACAATGGTCTCGGTGCTTCTTGTATCGGATTTAATTGGGTCGGAAGTTATGACTATTCCACTTACTACAAGGAATTTACCACTATCGGTGATAGTACGTTGTTGGATGATGTTACGCTCAATCCGGATGGAACATATAAAATTGATATCCCTGGCCTTGATACATTGGCTTGTACTCGTCTTAAACTGCAAATGTTCTCCGAAAAAGGTGCTACTAAACCTTCTGTAGAGAATATTTACAAGATTCCTATCATGGTATCAACCTCTACTACAACGAATGATGAACTCTTTACCAAATTAGGCGAGGAGGTCTGCAAAACATGCGATTTGGTTGTTGTAGAAAATAAACAACTCACACATACTGGTGCAGCAGGTGCAATTGATGTTTTTGGTAGCGTTAAATTATACGAAGGCTCACAATTGACCGTTTCCGCTGGACAAACTCTGACGGCTACTTCCCTCTCTCTGCGTAGTCGCCAAGACGAGGTAGCCTCTGCCTACTTACCGGCAAATAATAGTGTGCAGGCTATAGATGGCGAACAACCTAGCGTATACTTCGACAAGTTTATCTCTGATGACGATTGGCACTGGATAACTGTTCCTTTTGATGTCAATATCGCTTCGGTTACCTTTACTGATCATACCAGTTGTGTATATGGTATAGACTGGTTCCTCAAATACTACGATGGCGAAGCCCGTGCGGATAATCCGAAACAGGCTGACGGACGTAACTGGAAATTAGTGGATGCTTCCACTACATTACATCCGGGCGTTGGATATATAGTAGCTATCAACGACCAGGCCAATGGCAAGTGGAAAGAATTGCGTTTCCCAATGGCAGGTTATGATGAGACCGGTAACAAGGATGTTGCGGTTCGTGCTTATGGTGCAGGTGATGAATACGCAACTGTAACTCCTAACCATAAAGGATGGAACCTCGTAGGTAACCCATATATCAGTTACTACAAAAACTTCAAACAATCGGCTCCACTTCAGGTCGGCAAACTTAATCCAATTGAAGATGGCTCTGGTGGAACAACCTATGAGAATAATGGTGAACTATACTATGTTACGATTCCTAACTCAGCAGGTAGAGCCGGTTATACTCAAGCCCTAATTAGTGCTACTCAGTTGCCGCCATTCACTTCGTACTTCGTTCAAATTGCAGGAACTACTAAGAATGAAGAGAACGTAGTTCGCTTCTTGGCTTCTGACCGCAAGACTTCTGCTTCTGCTCCTTTGCGTCGCAATATGGCCGAGGAAGAGGAAGAAATCGAACTGCCTACTTTCATTGGTGTTAACCTCTCCAATAGTTTAGGCGAAATGGATAATACCGGATTGTGCATTATGGATGCCTACACGCAATCTACGTATGAGGTGGGTGCTGATCTTGGTAAATGGATAGGCTCTAAGTACTCATCTTATACTCAGCCTATCCTGTACTCTACGGCTCATTCGGATAAATTGGCGTTCAATGCCCTATCCGAAGAGGAGGCTAAACAAAATATGGCTGTCTCTTTGGGATGCGTACTGCTGCAAAGTGGCACCTACACCTTCTCGCTTAATCGTGATTACGACCTGAGCCGAGTAGAGTCGGTGTTCTTATACGATGCTCTAACTAATACCAATACCGATCTGACTAAGTCGGATTATACCTTTAGCGGTAGTGCTGCAAATAAAGAAATCAACGATCGATTCTATCTAAGCGCTGTGCTTCGCGAAAAAGTAGATGTAGTTACCGGATTAGGTATGAAGACATTCGGAGATGATGCAATCATCAAATTCATCACACCGGATGGACAATTACACGTCGCTCGAAAAGGCGTAATATATGACGCACAAGGACGAATTGAACAAGTTATCCGATAATGTTAGAACCAAAGAAAAACACGACCATGACAAATATAGATATGAATAACCCACGTAAAAGAAAACTAATCATAAGAGGCACAATATGCGCAGGCATCGCCTACTTAGGATTGATTGTATTCCTTTTCACTCAGCGTAATACGAATCTCAATTATGCCCAGTTATACTTGCCTCTCGAGGGTGACTCCGCTAAGCCGGGTGTAGTGGCTAATCGGGCGAATCGCCCTGCACGCAGCACCGTTACGTTGCGTTCCGTATCTGTCTCCCTGCCCGGAGAAGGAGCTGCGGTTCCATCCTATACGTTCCAGACTTCCTCCAAAGGTATTGCTAATGTAGGTAGCGGCGACTATCGCCTGCATACATCCAGTAGTGCAGAGATGAAGAGTATAGGTGGTGGCGGCAGCAATGGTGGTGGCGCAAGTGCTACTACCGGCAATGCTGCTTGGAATGCCGCTGCATCGGTGCCAACACCCATGTTTATGGCACCAATGATTGCACAAGCATCTCCCCGCGGAGACATAAGCGCTCAATCTACGATGGAGAATGAACAAACCATCATTGAGGCCAATAGCCCAATGCGCTATCTCGCTCGCCCACATACCGTACATATCGATGATAACCCCGACGAACCATTCCCCGATATCGTTCCTGTGGGCGATACTCCTTGGGTAATGATGATTCTGCTTTGTGCAGCACTCGCGTATATGCGTGCACGCTCGCGTAAATATAATAAGGAATTAGAAGATAAAGCTTAATACAGGTATGATGAAACATTCAGTTAAAATACCTCTCCTGACGCTGACTCTTCTTCTATTAGCCGTCCCGATGGCTTATCCGCGCGAAAGTGCCAAATTCAGTAATGGGCGATACCAACTCCAATCTCGCAACTCACGTGTGGCTCCGGGATTGGGTCTGACCGTTACTGCTCTGTACTACTTCGGCGACGTAGATATGCTCGGTATAGCGTTTAAGGAAGGATTCCAAAAACAAAACCTTACCGCCGGCGGACAAATCAACTTCGCTTATATGATGCCCGCTTGGAATACCGCTAACTGGCGTTTCACATTGGCCGGAGGTTGGATTCACGGTAATGATAAAACACGTAGTGGCACCTACCACAAAGGATTCTTTGAGACGTACTTCGGCGAATTAGATGCCGGTATCGAATGGTACCCCTTCCGGCAATCTGGTTTCTATCTATATGCCGGTTTGGGCGCTAACCTTAACTCCGCTAAGTACGATTTTACTCGTGCCAATCGTGGCAAAGGTCAGATGTTCAGTTTCCTCCCTATGTTCGTAGGTGAAATAGGATGGAACTTCGCTGTCAAAAACTCTTGGTTCCTCGGAATAAACGCCTCTATTCATAATGGCCTTGTCGATATCAATCACATGAACCTGGATGGATGGTATTCCGGCAGCCAAACAGGACGCCCTGATGGCTACTTCACCATCGGTCTAACACTATCTTGGCGTCAAGGCAATGGCAAGAACCGACTCTGTCCTTGCCGAATCGGGAATAATTAATTGCAGTGAAAGATATAATTGAAAAAATAATAGTATCTGTCTTCGGTCTGCTGATTCTGATATGGTTCCTTCCGGAACATGCAGAATCAGCTGCTATGCAGGATTCTATCTGCTCTACAATAGATACAGTTTGTACTCCCTCATCCACTCAACCACTCACCCATTCATCCACTCAACCACCCACCCACTCATCCTCTCCCTCTCCCCGCATAGTGGCCTATAACGGACGACCATTTAGTTATAAAAAAGCCTTTGCTGACCGCAACGATAAACACCTCGCCGCTGCGGGCCAGATAGGACTAAAATCAGGACCGGCCAATCGTGCTGCTGCCGAGAAAATGAGCGGACAACTACGCCTCATCCAGTCCGGACCTAACTACATCGTGGAGGAACTCACGCACTCCCTCCCTTATCTCGTTCCTACTGCTGCTGCGCGATTAGACTCTATCGGTGCCGAGTTCGCCGATATACTTGCGCGTAACGGCTTGCCACATCATCGCTTTCGCATAACATCCGTGTTGCGCTCTCAAGAAGATATAAAACGCCTGCAACGATGCAATTCCAACTCTATCGCTAATTCCGCCCATAACTACGGCACGACTTTCGATATCGCATATTGGCATTACGAAAAAATAACGCAAACAACCGACTCCATTACCGAAGACAATCTCAAACTCGTCTTGGCACAAACTCTGCTCAATCAGCAACGAGCAGGACATATATATGTTAAATATGAGGCTAAACAAAGTTGCTTCCATGTAACAGTAAGAAACTAAATGCTTTTTTGCTAAAAAAGTAAACTTTTTTTGCTTAATCAAAAAAAAAGTTGTAACTTTGTGCCCTAATTTAGATTTAAGATGCAATTACTCCTACAAATTCTTACCCTTCTTGGTTCGGTTGCCATGCTGATGTATGGCATGAAAGTGATGAGTGAGGGTCTGCAAAAAATGGCTGGTAGCAAACTCAGTAATGTACTGGGCACTATGACTACTAACCGTTTCTCCGGCGTATTAACAGGTGCTTTCATTACTGCTAGTATCCAGTCATCAACCGCTACAACGGTGATGACTGTTTCTTTTGTTAGTGCCGGAATACTTACGCTTAGACAAGCCATATCTGTCATCATGGGTGCCAACATCGGTACTACCTTTACCGCATGGATTATGGTGTTGGGCGGTGGCTCGCTCGATATGCGATTTATCGTTTATTTCGCTATCGTATTAGCGGTCATCCTGATTTATACCAAACGCAAAGCCAATATGGGTGAGTTCATCATCGGTTTGGCTCTCATGCTACTCGGATTGACGACCCTAAAGATTAACGCTAACGAGATGCACTTGGACGAAATACATGCTGTGGTGAACTTCTTCGCATCTACGTCGTCCTTCGGTTATGGCAGCTATTTCCTTTACTTATTAGTAGGTGGTATGCTCACCTTTGCTGTGCAGTCTTCGGCTGCCATTATGGCCATCACCATGACCCTCTGCTCGTCCCATATCCTGCCTATTGACATGGGTATAGCCCTTGTCATGGGTGAGAACATCGGTACAACCATCACCTCCAACGTAGTCGCCCTATCGGCTTCATCACAGGCTCGAAGAGCCGCTATGGCGCACTTGGTATTTAACGTGTTTGGTGTGATATGGGTGCTCTGCGTCTTCCGCTGGTTTGTAAGTACAATATGCAACCTGTGGCATGTGGAGTTTACTCCCGGACAAGTTCAGGATATAAGTCCTGACCAACTAAACGCCATCTTGGCTACCTTCCACACCGCGTTCAATGTATGCAATACCTGCATCCTAATAGGCTTTGTTCCACAACTTGAGAAACTCGTTTGCCAAATTATTCCTAATAAGATTAAGGAGGAAGAAGGACAGCTCAAATTCATTACCGGTGGTCTTATGTCCACTTCCGAATTCTCTATCCTACAAGCCTGGAAGGAAATACATGTTATGGCTGACCGCGTCGCTCGTATGATCGGTATGCTACGTACACTATATGCTACCAAGGACGATAGCGAATTTGCTTCTACTTTCTCTCGCGTAGAGAAATACGAAGGAATATCCGATCGTATGGAGGTGGAGATTGCCGGATACCTCAATAAAGTGGCTGATGGCCGACTCAGCGAACAATCTAAACACGAAGTGCATAAGATGCTGCGTATCGTGTCTGAATTAGAGTCCGTTGGTGATGCCAACTACAACATCGCTCGCTATATCAAGTTCCGCCACGAAGGTAAATATCAATTCACCGAATACCAGAACGACAATGTCGCCCACATGTTCGACCTGCTCGATACTGCCCTGCATAATATGGTTGCGGTGCTCGAGGATGTCAATTATATCTCGGATAACGACTTTATGGCGGCTTGTAACATGGAGCACGAAATCAATAACTATCGTGACCTATTAAAAGCTCAAAATACCGTCAATATTACCGAACATAAATACGCATACCTCATGGGTGTTAACTATATGGATATCATTAATGAATGCGAAAAGATGGGTGACTATATCATCAATGTTAATGAGGCCGTTAGTGAACGTAAATGCCAAGATTAATTATCAATATAAATCAACACTAAACAATTTATTATCATGTCAAAAGTAACTGTTGTTGGCGCAGGTAACGTAGGCGCTACATGTGCAAATGTGCTGGCCGTTAAGAAGGTCGCAAGTGAAGTCGTTTTAATCGATATCAAAGAAGGCGTTGCCGAAGGTAAAGCCATGGATATCATGCAAACCGCACAACTTATCGGTTTTGATACCGTTGTTAAAGGTGTGACCAATAAGTATGAGGAAACAGCAAACTCCGATGTTGTCGTTATTACCAGTGGTATTCCTCGTAAACCAGGTATGACTCGCGAAGAACTCATTGGCGTGAACGCAGGTATCGTTAAGAGCGTTGCTCAACAAATCCTGAAGTATTCGCCTAAGGCTATCCTTGTTGTTGTATCTAATCCTATGGATACAATGGCTTATCTGACGATGAAGGCTACCGGCCTCAAGAAGAATCGCGTTATCGGTATGGGTGGCGCTTTGGATAGCAGCCGTCTCAAATACTATCTGAGCCAAAAACTCAACTGCAACGCCCGCGACGTAGAAGGCTTTGTAATCGGTGGTCACGGAGATACAACCATGATTCCTATGGCTCGCTTCGCTACCTATAAAGGAATTCCTGTTACTAACTTCATGACCAAGGCTGACCTGGACGAAGTTGTTAAGGCTACTATGGTTGGTGGCGCTACGCTGACTGGACTGCTCGGTACCAGTGCTTGGATGGCTCCCGGCGCAAGTGCAGCTGCTGTGGTTGACGCTATCATCAACGACCAAAAGAAGATGATTCCTTGCTCCGCTTACCTCAATGGCGAGTATGGATGCAAAGATATCTACATGGGTGTTCCTTGTATCATCGGTAAACGTGGTATCGAGAAAATCGTTAAACTGCGTATGACCAACGCTGAAAAAGAACTCTTCGCCGCTTCTTATGCCGCTGTTGCTAAAACAACCGGTATCCTCAAAGAGATCAACGCACTCTAAGAATACTATTATTTAGTGTATAAAATGGCAATTTCTATCCGAAGTTGCCATTTTTATTTGTAAATGTCAAAAATTCTTTGTAATTTTCTTCGTAAATTCCAGTAAAATTTTTATTAAAATAGCAAATAAAAGCAAGCTTTTCTTGCATATACCAAAAATTCTTTGTAATTTTGCAAGCAGAATTGATAACCACGCCATTATTGACTGATGTTAAGTGAGTGGATAATACAAAATAGTATGCAATTAGAGAGTATTTTACAGGAGCAAATTAATCAATCTATTCACAAGGATGGATTTTCAGTTGATACTCTCAATCTAATTGATAATTATGTAAATAACATATTAAATGGAAGAACAAATCTTACTCGATTCAATTTACAAGAGCATGCAGGTCTCTGCTCAGCAGATTCGGTGCTCATTGGGGCGTACATCGTCTCAAGTTACGCGCGAGCAAGCCTTGAAGCAAGTTGCAATGCTTCAACAAGCCAAGTTAGCCCAACAAATTGGGAAATAGATGAGGCTCAAGAAAAGTATGTACAACAATGGGCCGAGGCAAAACAAGTATGGTTCCCTAATTTTGAATCAATTATTACATCCTCTTTTGGTCCAAAGATTGCTCAGGGAGCAGAAGCCAAAGTGTATTACAAGGAAGGTGACTCTTCCGTTATTAAGGAGAGAACTTCTATTTATTCAACATTAGGTAAGGCACTTGAGGCTATTGTATTGCATAACACATTGTTTCCTGAGACGCAAATGAAAGTGATTGGTTTTACGCGTGATATAGATGGATTATTTCGGATTATTCTGACTCAACCTTATATTGAATGCGAACGTTTAGCCACAAAAGAGGAGATAGACGAGATGGTGGCAAATATTGGATTCACCGATAATCGAGAAGGACAAGGTGTTAATTATAGTGGTGCTCGTCTTTTATTAGAAGATATGCATCCGGCTAATGTCTTTATTGATAAAGTCACTGGCAAACCAATTTGTATTGATTGTATCGTAAAATTTAAACAATAATCTCGTCACTCACTGACGTTAAATAAGCAGGATATCATATTATGCGACTTCTTCTACTATCGTTGGTTATAGTATTGATTTCATGTGCTCCACGTGAGGTACGTGAGGCGCAGGAGGTAGTGGCATTGGCCGACAGTCTGCGCGAAGCGCATTTAGTGGCGCAGGACGAGTATAATGATAGTACGCATTTGGCACAAGCCTACTACACTTTAGAAAAGTGGCAATGGCTCTATCCCGATGATTTTGCACACGCCTGTTACCATTATGGTCGATTGTTACGTGAACGAGAAGACCATATTTCTGCCATGCAGGTATTTATCAATGCCATACATTCCAATACCCACGATAAGGACTTGCGAGGAAGAGTTTTCACCAACATGGCTGTAATGTGTCGTTTGGAAGGGAATCATTCGTTGGCATATACCATGTTTGACAAATCTCGAGAACAGTTTGAGCAAAATTGTGATACCATTGCGTATTATTATGCGCTTAATAGTATGGCATTTGAATTGGCAGAACAGGCACAGAGGGATGAATGTTTGTCTTTGTTGAATCAGATTTCTCAAAACTGCAGGAATCGTGATATACAAATAAAAACCTTAGAAACTAAGGCAGAAATGTATTTTATGGTGCAAGAGTATGATAGTGCCATATACTTTGCTAACCTATTGCAACAATATGGTAATAGTGAACCGACTGGTTTTCTTATAAAAGCACAATCATATTCCTATCTAAATCAAAAAGATTCTGCGGTTTATTATGCGTCTATGGTCGCCGAACAATCGGCTTCTCTTTTTGATTTGAACAACTCCTTATATATATTGGCTAATGACAATGCTACTGCGAATATAGAAGACATCCAAGATATACATGCTTCACGTTCTGATGTGCAGAAACAAATAGAATTGCGTAGAAGTAAACTCTCGCATGCTGTGGAATTACTGCAGCAAGATATGGATAAAAAGCCCCAATATATAAACCTAATTTTATTTATTAGTGCGTTAATATTGGCTGCTGCGATGGCGTGGTACGCTCATCGAAAAATGCGTCACTTGTCCCACCAACAAAAGCAAATGAAGCAACAGCGTTTCGCATATCAACAATCACAATTGGCAGAAATAGAGCAATTATGCGAGGCACTGCGACTCTCGCATGATATTAAAAAGGAATTGCAGTGGTCAAATTACGACCAAATGTGTGAAATTATAAATAAGCACTTTAATTTTCTCGCTAATAAACTGAAAGCCACGAATCTACTGACCCAAACGGAGATTAAACTTTGTATTTTGGTCTTGATAGATTTTCGTTTTAATCAAATGGCTGAGATTTTGCCTTATGCACAAAATAGTATCGGTAAACTGAAAGACACTGCCGCAAAACACTTGGGTACAACAGGAAAAATGTTGCGAAAAACCTTGCTTGAGATGGTAATAAGTGTACATTAAGTTGTGCTAATTGTAAAATTCCCAAGTCGCTTTTTGCGTATCTAATTGTAAATGAGCCACTTACAAAGAATTTAATTCCCATGTTTATTTTTGGCGCATCACGGATTTTGTTGTAATTTTGCAGTGCTTTTGAGAAAGCGCTTAGTAAAATTATGTTTCAATCATTAAAACGATGAAAGTATGAAAACAAAATTAGTTTTATTGTTATGGTGTCTGTATATGACAACGTCATTGCCAATTTTCGCAGGGGCGACGTATGTGCCATTGTCCGTAGTCGGTACTAATGACGGACCTTCGCAGGATGGTAAAGATCCTACTACCCCCAACCAATTTGTAGTCCGAGTTGAAAATCGTACGCTATTCATCTCGACCACTTTGGACGAAAGGGTATCTCTCAAACTTCAAAATAAAACAACCAACGAAGATGTCGCCAATCTGACTTTTATCAAGACTGCAGTTTGTCTTGTTGGACAATATGGGTCTTATGTGTTAACATTGCAGGTTGGTAGCACCACATTGACCGGAGAGTTTGATGTTGAATTGTCGCAAGATGAAGCAGCGGAAATTGCCCTTAAAATGTTTGAAAATGACAATGTGGAGATATTGGTATCCAATACTACGTATGAACAGGGAGATACAGTACATGTGTATTATGAACAACTTAAAAACGAGTATATCATCGTGGGGAATCGCTGTTGGGTGGCGTTTGTAGATCTAATCCCAGATGCCAACTGGTCACATGGATGCCAATACCTATTGATTGATGCCAAGTCCGGAAATGTTGTGACATACAACAGGGATATGCCGCCCCAACGCGACGAATACAAGCAGTATAAATCCTTTGGTATAAAAGTCCTCAATCAACAAGATGCTTTTGAAATCGTTGATAGTATTTATAAAAAAGATACGGTTGCTATTTATATCTCAACACAAAATTACTACGGAGGAGAGACATTTGAATTATTAAATAAAGATGTGATAAGAGTCCCTTATCCGTTGTCAATGTATTGGGTCTTTTTTGTGGATTTGTATCCCATGGAAAATTGGGAACATCCTTGTGAGTATATATTTGTAGATGCTTATACTGGAGAAGTAACAATATTAAAGAAGATGATGTTCCCTATAAATCAGGAAGAACTTTTTACTCTAAAACGTTGGGATTATAAGCAGAATGTTGAATTAGTATACCCAGCTAATGCTGCATATTCTTCTCAAAATCCAGTATTCGCCAATACCTCTATTGTATCATCTGAAAAAATACGGAGGATTGATATCTATGATATTCACGGGCAAAAGATGATGTCAACAAATAACACTACCATAGATGTTTCTGAGTTGTCTAGAGGCATTTATATTGTCCATGCAGAAATGGAAAATGGCTGTGTTCAAACTAAATTAATTAAACAATAACATTATGAAACATACAAAATATATTTATGCAGTTCTTTTAGGACTACTAATGGTTGCCTGCGAAGGCAATGAACCGGATAACCCTAGTTTAAACAAACAAGGTAAACTTAACGAAAAGGCAGTTATGCAATTCGTTCCATACGAAAAAGGTCAAATAGTAGTATTCAATAATCAAAGTTTTGGTGTAACTGTTAAATATACCATTACAGACGTAACTCAAACAAGAACTGATAGCACATTGCAAGTAATATCCAAAATGAAAGGAGTGGATTTTGATGGTGTAGATTATTATAATTTAGAGATTATGGTCGTTTGCACAAATAAAAAACAAATAGATGCCTATTTAACTTATGCTTTTAAGAAGGACGAAGATCATATCTATACTCAAAGTGGAACTTATTGCTTTAAGGATATCAATGACACAGGAGATTTCCCTCAAACCATTACTTTGTCCAATAAAGGGGATTTATCTGTGGCACAATTGGTCAATCAACAAGGCATTCAATATTATCTTGCCCAAGACCTTGTTAAATTCACACACTATCAGGGTGTAATTAATTTTTGATGACACCCATTACAAAACTTTACGATTCTTAATCCCTTGCGGGGTGGAAAACAATTCGTTCTCTGCCTCGCATCCTTCACTCACCCTTCACTCATCCTTCACTGATTGTTCTCTTTCTCAAAATGTACGATTATTAAGAAGATTGATTTAGATTTGCACCTACTTACCCCCATCGGGGGGTATTAATTCTTAGGTTTTATATGTCTGTTATTGTGTAAGTTAATATGAATCAATTAGACATCCCAAGTTTTGAGTGGATGAGAATAGGTATAGTGGGGGTAAGTGGAGTAAGTACTTTCTAATATACATACGCGCGTGTATGTGTATATACAAACAACCATCTGCACTATCTGCTCTGTCTGCGCAAAAAACAAAAAGTAACTAAAAAGCGTCTAAAGTAGGCGACCATTTCGGGACCACATGCAGCTAAGGTAAGCCCCGCCTAACCCCCGCCTAAACCTGCCGAAAACCGTGCTTTTTGCGGGGCTTCCGGTGGGGTTTAGTAGGTCTTTACATGCTACGGAGATGCTACGTCGAAGCACCCAGTCCGTAAAGGCTGATACCACTCTGTTAAATCAGCAGACGGCTGGGGCTCCTCCTCTCCCCCATAACCTCTCACGAGCTTCTGGGGACCCCATTATAGAGAGACTGCCGGGTGGGCGAGAGCGTGTCGAGAGACCCTCGATCGACCCTCGACTCTCCAAAATGGCGAAGTATGCAGGTGTAAAAATAACGTAAAAATGAAAAACGGTGTCATATTAGGTAAAAAATCAGTGGTGACCTCATTTTTTTACATAAAAACTTGCATGTATCGAAAAAAAAGTGTATCTTTGCAGTCGCAATTGGTAATGGAAGCAGGTGAAAGTCCTGCACAGACCCGCTGCTGTGATTCTCTATAGGAATTGTTTGGTATCTATAAGTCACTGGATTGTACATAACAACTACTCAATCCGGGAAGGCTACAAACAAATACTGAGATAAGTCAGAAGACAACCTCTTGCATAAATGAATTGACTCCCTTCGAGGATTAGGGGCAGCAATGAGCAGTTTTGTTTTCTACATATTATCTTTGTCATTATGTCGTCTTGCCGCAACAAGGCGCACATTAGGTTGGTCCCAACGCATTATCTGCGTATGCCTATTCATAATATGTGTCCATCCTATATGGGCCATTCCTGAGCCCGAATCGGACTCTATTTCGCGCTTTTGTACCCTGGATGAAGTGACCATTGTTGCTAAAAAACAGACCGGCGTCATACCTGCACAATCTTTGGACGGAGAACGTTTGCAAGAACTATCTGCTCATTCGGTAGCCGATGCCATGCGCTATTTTTCAGGTGTTCAAATCAAAGACTATGGTGGAGTAGGCGGTATAAAAACAGTAGACATACGCTCAATGGGTAGCCACCACGTCGGCGTCTTCTACGATGGCATAGAGGTGGGGAATGCCCAAAATGGTACTGTTGATTTGGGCAAGTTCTCGCTGGAGAATATAGAGGCTATCTCCCTTTATAACGGTCAGAAAACCGAAAGCCTGCAATCTGCCAAAGATTTTGGATCGGCAGGCACGATTTATATTCGTACACGAAGACCTGCGTTTCAACAAGGTCAGAACTACAATGTCATTGTTGGTATGAAAGCGGGAAGTTTTGGATTAGTCAATCCGTCGTTACTATATGAACAAAAACTTACCGAGTCGGTCAGTCTGAATATGAATGTCGAATATACGTATGCTACGGGTCGCTATCCTTTTACTATAAAGAAAAATTTTCCAGAAGGCAGTGTGGCGTGGGATACCACCGGGTATCGTCAGAACGGTGATGTCAATGCTTTTCGTGCGGAGGCTGGACTATTTGGCTACCTCCCACATGGTAAATGGCATATCAAAGGGTATTACTACCAAAGCAATAAGGGCATCCCGCGCGCAATCATTCGTAATGTATGGACTTCATCGCAACGACAATGGGATAGAAATGCGTTTGTGCAGGGTGCTTTTCAATACAGGGTAGGCAGGCGATGGGAGATGCAAATCTCTGCTAAGTATGCAAACGACAAAATGCGTTATCTCAATCCGGATACCACGCTTATGTATATTGACAATACATTTTTACAACAGGAGGTTTACATAAGTTGGGCTAATCAGGTGGAACTGTTTGATTGGTGGAATTTGACACTGAGCGGGGATTATATCTATAATACTCTTTCGTCTAATATGGCGAACTTCGTTTATCCTATTCGTCATACTGCTTTGGTTGCAGCGGCAACCTCGTTTCATTACAAATGGATACAAGCCCAAGCCAGTGTATTAGGAAACTTTGTCCAAGATAGAATAAGCAATCATCAATCAACCACCAACAATCAAAAACCTTGTTTTACTCCGGCGGTGTTCTTGAGTTATCAGCCGTTATTGAAGGAACAATGGTTTATACGTGCCTTCTATAAGCAGATTTTCCGCATGCCTACCTTTAATGACTTATATTATACGGATGTCGGTAATATAGCACTTAAACCCGAAGAGACAAAGCAGTATGATGTCAGTTTGGAATACTCAAAGCAGTTCACTCTGCACGATGCACAAGGCACAAAGATTGGCTTGCATGCGAAAGTGGACGGGTACTTCAATCAGGTCAAGAATAAGATAGTGGCGATACCCAAAGGCAATTCTCAATACAGGTGGATGATGATGAATATAGGATATGTGGAAATACGCGGTGTAGATGTGAATGCAGGTTTGGATTTCACATTCCCGTTATCCACAACATCTTTTCCCTTACATCTAAAAGTAAGCGGCAATTATACCTATCAAAAAGCACAAGATTTTACGGATTCCAACAATCCGATAACCTACGGCGGACAAATCGCCTATATACCATGGCATTCCTGCTCGGCTCTTGCTAACCTAAAATGGAATGGGTTAAGTTTTAATTATAGTTTCATTTATGTGGGTGAGCGTTATCACAACTCTGCCAATATACTTGCCAACTATGAGCAACCATGGTACACACATGATGTGGCTTTGGGATACCTTTTCAAGATACGCCCTGCCAAGAATAAAGTCAATACATCATTTGATATAGATACTTCGTTGGAAATAAATAACATTTTTAATCAGCAATATGACATTATCCTCAACTATCCGATGCCGGGTATTAATGGTAAACTTATTGTTAAGTTTATTATTTAACGCATGTCGTGAACCGGATATCTTTATACAGCCGGAAAAGGAGTCAATAGGTGATACAACCCATACGGAAGTAATTGGTTTTTACCTGTTGAACGAAGGCAATATGGGCTCTAACAAAGCTTCGTTGGATTATTATGATTTATCCATCGGCACCTACACGCGCAATATCTACCAAGCGGTTAATCCCGAAGTAAAACAGTCATTAGGGGATGTGGGTAACGACATAAAGATTTATGGTTCGCGCCTGTATGCGGTAATTAACTGTTCCAACTTGGTAGAAGTGATGGATGCTGCCACTACTAAACATATCGGCACTATACAAGTCCCTAACTGCCGTTATCTGGCTTTCAAAGATGGCTACGGATACCTGACTTCGTACGCAGGTCCGGTGGTAATTGATGCCACAAAGGCGCAAATAGGATATGTCGCAAAATTTGATACTACCACTCTCCAAATCGTCGATACCTGCCATGTCGGCTTTCAGCCGGACGAGTTGGAGGTGGTAGGTAATCAACTCTATGTGGCTAATTCGGGTGGATATATGGTGCCTAACTATGAACATACCATTTCCGTAATTGATTTAGACAATAAAAGCAGAAAAACCATTGACGTGGTGAACAATCTTCACCGTTTGCGGTCAGACCGATATGGACAAATTTGGGTGTCATCTCGCGGAGATTACTATGGTCAACCGTCACGCTTGTATTGTATTGATACCAAGACGGACAAAGTAATAGATTCTGTGATGGTTGCTGTCAGTGATATGTGGATTGATGGAGACTCACTTTATATTTGTGCTACCGAATTTAGTTACATAACCTATGACACGGAAGTTACATACGCGATTGTCAATGTCAAAACACACGAAATAGTAACACGTAATTTCATTCAGGACCCAATTGTCCAAATTGATGTACCATACGGAATAGCCGTACATCCCATAACCAAAGATATTTATGTAACCGATGCCAAAAATTATGTCTCTCCGGGAGTATTATGGTGTATTGGTCAGGATGGTATGGCAAAATGGTCTGTGCGTACAGGTGATATCCCGGCACATATTTGTTTTAGATTTAAAACCGAAAAAATATAACGTTCCAAATATATGAAACATCATTTTACCATCGTTTTTGCTATTTTGCCCCTTTGTTTTGCGTGGGGTTCTAATCCGTACATTGATTGTGTGTATGAGTATTGTCCTGCTCCCGGGCAGTTTGTTAACACAATGCCAAAGGCTACTGCCGAAGATACGCCTGCTTCTATGGTTGCCAAGGCAGACTCTGCTATTACCAATCATAATCAAGAGATGATTTCGTTGGGCGGTTATGGCGGATATATTGTATTTGGCTTTGACCACGAAATTCTAAATATCGAAGGCGCATACGATTTTAAGATTCTTGGTAACTCATTTTATGCGAATGCCAATCCTAATCAAACAACACAACGAGGTGGCAGTAGCGAACCCGGTATTGTGATGGTCAGCCGCGATGACAACCACAACGGTTTGCCCGATGATACATGGTACGAGTTGGCAGGAAGCGAATACTATAAACCAACTACTCGCCATAACTATACCATCACTTACTATCGCACTCCGTCCAATCATCAAGCAACTCCAAATAATGAATATAAATTTCTCTGCGATACCACCTATATTGCTTGGTCTTCTTCTACGGGAGAAAAAGGGTATATGCCTAAAAACACTTTTCATAAACAGGATTACTTCCCTCTTTGG
>JAGHRV010000067.1 GCA_018066175.1 Candidatus Colicola equi
TAATCCAAATTTTCCGGATAATAGTCCTGATTGGTGTATTGTTCGGTGTAGTTGGTTAATTGATGGGAAGCCGATGCAAAACCGATGGCGAGGCCTATTTTAGCACCTAATTCTGTGTTAGATGATAGGGCGGCACGTCCCACATAATCAATCTCAAATCCGAATGTAGCTCCGGGGGTATTGGTTAAATCGCCATTTGCTTTCCACCAAGATGCGCCACCAAAGATGCCGAATGCAGCTCCATTGGTTTGTGCCAACGCAGCAGAGCTCAATGCAAGGACGAGTAATGTGGTTGCGAAATATCTTGTTCTCATAGTCTTACCTCCCTTCCTTCTGCATCATAGATGCCTTGTTCTGTTCGGATATACAGATGTTCATTTAGAATAAATTTCCTAATCGGTACTTGTTGTTTCTCTGCCGGCGGTGTGTCGTATTTGATTAGTCGAGAACGGATAAACTTCTGGCAGAAAATACTATCGGCAGTTGTGGCATCCATCACGGCGTAATACAGTCCGGAGCCTTGTAAGTTAGCGTCCATTGTGTACGAATAGCCGGAGGTCAAATAGATGTCATCGCCCGCAGGATCAGGTATGCTATCCGGTTCGCCCACTACCTTATACCATTTAATCTGTTCTATGGTGGGGTCAAATCCCATTTCTTTGATGGCTTTGCGGTTGATCATCATCACCCAGTCAAATCGTGTAACGACAGGAATCGTATCAACGCATGTAATAACAGGTGGCAAAACGGTTAGATGCAACGTAACCACGCTATCGCAGCCGGTGAGTAATGATTGGAATTTATGTTGATACTCACCCTCTGTTGTACAGGTATGTTCATACCATATTAGCGATTCGCCTTGATTGATAGTCGCAAAAGTATCAACTGCGAATGTTGGTAGGATTGTTAACTTAATGTGTATAATACTATCACAACCCTGTTGATTTAGTAAAGTGACACACGAATCTACTATTCCACTTGTTCCTATTGGGAAAACGATACTAGTTGTGGGATGCGTGTAGGGCAACTCCGAATCACAAATAATTGGGTAGTTGAATGTCGTATCGTCCTTACAACGATATTTTACTGTCAAATGCAACGTAACCACGCTGTCGCAGCCGGTTTGAGAGGTTAGAGTTTGCTCATAATCACCGGATTCGGTGTATTTGACGCCATTCCATTTGTAGTATTCATCTTCGTTGATAGTGGCACTAAACTCATCTTCCAATTTAGGTAATATGGTTAGATGCAGAGTAGCCGTACTATCGCAGCCGGCATCGGTAGTGAAGGTTGCTATATAGGAGCCTTCTTCCGAATACGTTTCGCCATTCCACGAGTAAGATTCACCATAACAAATTTGGATATTTTCTTCATAAGAAGCGACGCATGGACCACCTATACCGAGGTTGAGGGTTATGATGCTATCACACCCATTAGCAGCCGGCAAAGTATCTCTATAAGTGCCGGATTCGGTTAATATCTTGCCATTAAAATCATAGGACGAGACATCAGATACATTCAGCGTAGTAAAGGAACGGTCATCCGTTAATGTGAGCCGTTCAATAGATACTATACCGGCATCGTTCCAAATGGTATCCAGGTATTGCCCAGGCTTGGTATATGGTTTGCCACAAAAGATAAACGTATCTTCAAGGCAGAGTGACGCAGATACATCATGAATAGGCATTGGTAAGACTACTAAATAAAGTGTATAGTTAAGCGAACAACCACAAGCTCCTTCGGCAATGGTAGTATAGGTACCCGTCTTGTCGAGTAATTGCCCGTAGAAATCGTACGTAGAACCCTGTAAAATTGTATCATGAAGAATGACCTGTTCGCCATTTTCCATGGGAACAATCGCCAAGTGCATGCGATAGGTGGTACATAATTCTAAATCACGATATTCCAATGTATAATCTACATAATCGCGGTCTTTATAGTCATCAATAGGCGGCAATGTATAGTCATATCCTTTGAAGGAATACGTAGGACGATAGCAGATAGTGTCATACATATCCTCTGTTTGATCTACGAGTTCAAGATGTAGAATAGTAACGCTATCGCAGCCAGTGGAGGAAGTTAGGATATCGGTATAGGTGCCGGCAGCGTTATACCATTTATAGTGCCAGCGGAAAGAAGTGCCGGTCACAATCGTTTGGTAAATGTCGGTTTGATAAGTAGGCAACACATTGAGCA
>JAGHRV010000071.1 GCA_018066175.1 Candidatus Colicola equi
TGCTTGCTGTGGCAGGTAGTATTTTTGTCAAAAACCTTGCACGCACCGAATAATTCCGAATATGCTCTTAAAGCAACGTAAAGGTTATATCATACGCAAACTGCTTTATACGCAAAAGTTCAACTAATTAATTCAAATTGTATGGCACAGTTAAGTATTTCTTTTGATCAAGTTCCCAGCACCTCTAATGGTGGTGGCAAGCAAGTAAGTAATTTTAGTGATGTAAAGGTTGCTCTCCGCGAAACAGGCATTACCGCAAATGTTATCTCGGCTTTGGCTGATGGTGGTTTCTTCATTACAGAGGAGGACGAATTTGATTTGCACCCGATTGTGATTGATTATGCAGCCGCACACGGCGTCAAAATAAATTTGACACTTGCAGACGCAGCAGAATGTGCCGCGTATGATAGCGCACTTGCACCATTTTATGAGGTGCTTGAGGGCGCAGTTGAACGGCTTCGTACCGCTATGGAGAACGCGAAAGATAACAACGACCGCACCGGTTTTTATAGTGTGGAGGACTACCTCGACGATGTTTACTACTGGTACGGAATAAATAGCACAATAGCACACGAGCGACCTCTTGGCTACTCTGAATTTATGAAAGCTTGCAAGGGCTTTTGTACCATATACAACTACGCACGCTGATAAAGCAAATATATTGTTTAATCCTTAAAATTTTGTATTATGACTAAAGATTTGAAAACTTTTGACAACAAAGATTTGGCAGACTATTTGAGTATGTACCATTTTCCAAGCGTTTGTGGTGGGTGTGGTTATATTGCCACTTTTGTAGATGGCTATAGTACCCCCGTGCTGCTACACATTGAGAACAAAGACGGACAAAACCTCTTACAGGTGGAGGGCAGTGGTGGCAATGACCCCAAATTGCTCATAAAGTTAAGCGATTATTTTTCGTACCACGTTGGCGGCAATTATTATTTGCTCTATTATATGAGTACTGCCGATAAAGACGGTACAAAGAAAGTTTGGTACCGCATTTATCAAAATATAGAGGAGGAGGAATAACCCTCCTCTTTTTTTATATCGCGCGCTCGCTCGCCGGTGGCGCGCTCGCTGTTTTGCAGGGTGGATGTGAAAAAATCGCGCTCGCTTGCCGTACGGCGACGCTCGCGTATTTCCTATGTGGTACATTTTTTGTAGTTTCATTTGTAAATCATCTTGTTTATGAATAGATATTTGGTCATATTATTTTTATTTGTTTCTTCACTATCCATAGCAGGGGATAGAATGTGTGGCGTTGGTCCGTGCCCTAATCCTGTTGCAAATTGCGTGTACACTCTTGATAAAGGGATGGTTACTGAAACGTTTGAGGTTTGGGGTGATGTCCGTGTAACTACTAATCCATACGATGCTGATGTGTGGGTCTATGTCGTAAAATCCGGCGGAGCAGATTTAGTTGTTTCTTGGGTTGATGATCCACAAGGTTGTGGTCAGTGGCACAAGGTCGATAAAGACGAGAACTTCTCCGTTTATTTCACTGATGAGGAAGAATTTGCTAGTTTTACTATTCGGTACGGAAATGCAGCGGAAGAATACTATTCCAAAGACGGCTTAGTTGTTCTTCCTAATTAGTTTTTATTTGATTTCGGAATAGGGAACATTCTATATTTGATATAAATTTTGTTTAGTCTTGAAATGCCCTTCGAGCAGTCAATTTATCTTTATTTCGTGATTCATGTATAGTCATTCCACCCGTATCGCGCCGGACCACATCCATTCGCTGAAGGAAAATGAGGTATTCGTGTTCGGCAGTAACATTGAGGGACACCACGGAGGCGGTGCTGCCTACTTTGCCTTTCGTACCTTTGGTGCCGAATGGGGCGTAGGTGAAGGTCTGACCGGTCATTGTTATGCCCTTCCAACGATGGAAGGCGAGACATCTTTTCGCCGTGCCGTATCAACGTTCATTGATTGTGCGAAACATCATCCAAATCTTATCTTCCTCGTTACCGCAGTTGGGTGCGGTATCGCAGGGTATTCGCCAAGGGAGGTCGCTCCTATGTTCCAAGACGCAGTTAATGTGCCTAATGTGTACCTTCCGAAATGCTTTTGGGATGTTATCGAGGGGCTATAGTGGCTTACTCTGCTTTACATGGTTCTCTTAATAGTTGCCGTTAGTGTGATTTATTATTATGCTTGGGCAAACCCTTCGGGCAGTTTGGGTATAAGCGGTTGTGCGTGTGCGCAGCCGCTTTTCTTTTGCGTCAGTTTACTTGGCTGATAGCCAACTTCCATGGCGCGCTCCATAAGGTAGCGTGCTTTTTCTTATTGTACTCTCTACCAACCATCGTTGGGGTTCGGCTACAAGGTTATAGCACTCGCAGTTGGGTGTGTTGTTTACCGTGCTGGCTACCTTGCCATTTCACTCTTGGTGAGGGGCTCTGAGCTTGCTCAATCGTGCACCTCGCTGTTCTTTTCATGTTTAGCTCTGCTTTGGTTCTTAAAGCCATAGTTGTATTGTCTTATATTGGACGTTTGATGTACCACGCTGCTCACAGCGGTCTATGTTCTTCGTCTATCTCCCCAATCATTCGGGCGACATAAATGTCGCTTTCTTTTGGAGCTTTCACACCATCTTCAACCGAATGGGCAATTTATTGCTTATCTTATCTGTTTAGCCTTATTCCGGGTTAGATATAGAAATTTGGGGCTCCCATTTCCAAATAATGATTGTTATTTTAGCACTGCAAAGTTAGGGCATTCTCCCGAAACTACAAGGTCAAGCACGTTTCTAATAAAAAATGTCGGCGGGCTAATTTTTGATTGGATTTTCTCCATCCCTACGTTGAGCCTTCGGGTAGTAAAATGCCGAAAACCTTGTCTTTATATTCGGTAATGTGAACACCCTCTTAAAGCAGTGTAAAAAACAAAATTTGAAAATGAAAGCAAATTCTTTAATATCAACCACAAAACAAGGAACAGTTATGGAAAAGCAATTAAATTTATTCGGTTTTGAAGATGTCAAAAAAAGCATTAAGAAAGTGGCAAATTTCATTCTATCACCCGAAGACGCTGATTGGGGAGATATTTATGACGAGTACATTGACTTTAACGTTTGCGCACAAACATGGTAAATCAAACTAATATATCAACAATTCAAAATTTTACAACTATGGCTAAGAACAACAAAAAAGCAGAGAACATGGAAACTGAAGTAAAGAACACCAAAATGCACGAGTATCGTGAGCATCTCAAAGTTATCACCAACGGATTGATCGAAATGGCTAAGGCAGCCGGACGCACGGAGTACAAGTGCAACCAACTCCTTCGCGAGTGCTACAACCTGGTTGACGTCGAACTCGACACTTTCGCTGGCTGGCAGAGCAAAGGCGCACAAATAAGAAAAGGACAACACGCATACCTCTTTTGGGGCACACCCATCACAACGGAAGCCGGCTATACTTTCTGCCCTGTAAACTTCTTATTCGCAAAAGACCAAGTTCGTTTCACCGCTAACGCTACAGCTTAAAACTAACTGCCCGGAGGGTTCGCCCTCTGGGCATAATTAAAAATAAATCACTCTAAAAAATAGACAACTATGAACTACAGAGAACCATTGAGCAAAGCAGAGTTTCAAGCACACACAACCACGCTTGATGACAACAACCCAGCAATTTACTGCGGAACGTACCATAAGTACAACTGCGGTAGTCTTTACGGAGCATGGATAGACCTCTCCAGTTTTGACGACTACGACGATTTCATTGAGTTCTGCCAACGGCTACACTGCAATGAAGAAGATCCGGAATTGATGTATCAGGATTATCAATGTTACCCACGCTGCTGGTACAGCGAATCGGGGATGTCTCGCGAAACATTCGACAAGATCCGCGAGTATGCGGAACTTGACGATGACCGCAAAGATGCCTTTGAAGCATACCTCAACTACGCAGGTGATGAATACACCACCATGGAAAAGTTCGAAGAACATTACCAAGGCAAGTGGGACAGCGGTGCCGATTTCGCAGAGTACCTCTATAACGAAATCTACGGACACGAGATACCTGAGTTCCTACAAGGTTACATCGACTGGCAAGCAGTTTGGCGCAACCTTGATACGGCTGGTGACTACACGGAAGAAGATGGCTACATCTTCAGCCGTGAATAAATTAACTGCTCGGAGGGGCAGCCCTCCGGGCTTCATTATTAACTACAAAATTTTTCAAATTATGTATTTAGAATGTTCTTGTTGCGACATCAATCAAAGTCAATGGAATCGCCTTATGAAAGGCCGTCGCAAAATGTCTTATCGTTGGCTTGTAGCCCACATCAAGAAGTATCTTCCCGAATTGTATCACTCGCTTGGGCTTCAGTTCTACAACCCTTGGGAAGACCAATGCTATCGCACTCCATCGCATTACGTGCTTACGCATAGTGCAATTGAATTTTTTATTCACAAATAAAAACTTACAATTATGATTACAAGAAACAAAATCATTCAAGCAGCAGACAACGCAGGTTGGAACTGCACCATTGAGAAACGTAAAAATGACAAGTGGTATCACGGTGGCTATTACATAGCTTTTAACACCGATACACACTATGGTCAAGACGTTTGGTATGACTACGACGTCAAAACACTTGAAGAAGTGATCGAAGCCGTCAAAGAGTCCTATGACAGCTACGATGTTGACGAGGAAGTTTACATTTGGTTAGATGAAACTGGTCATCCCAAGAATGGTGCACCATCTTCCATTTCTGCCCTGTTACAAGACATGGAAGAAAAGGAAGAACTCCTTGAGAAACTCAATGATGAACTTCAAAAACTTGAATAATATGAAACAGTTTATTATCGTTCGTTTGAATGTAAACACTCGCGATAAACAATACTGGTGCGACTTCCGTCCCGATGCCAACCGAATGTACTTCAGTTGGTATCCGGATGAAGCGAAACGCTATCCAAGTCGCGAGGCAGCCATGGAAGATTTCGCTATCGCACAGCAAGAACGACATCCTGAAGAATGTGTATCTTGCATAGAGATTGAAGATGGGTCATAATGATCCATCTTTATTTTTCTTACCTTCACCGTCCCTCCTTGGTCAAAAGGAGGAGGTCAAAATTAGTGCCAAAGACCCCAATTGTTCAAAGGACTGGGATAAGAAAGAAAAGAAGAAGAATGATGAGAAGAACCTTTCTTCTTGTTTAATTTTTCGCGCTTGCTCTGCGCAAGAATGCGCTCTTTTTCTTCCTTGGACATTCTACCTGTCGCAAGGCGAAAGAAAGTCCAAAGAAACACACAAATGACAGCAAGAACTGCTATTGCTACAAGGGCTAATATGATGTACAAAATCCATTTCACGGTGCAAAAGTACGATTTTTTTCTTAAATATACAAATCTTTAAGTGAAATTGTGTATAAAAATCCCGAATTTCAAATAAATAGCGTACTTTTGCACTATGTCCGCGAAAAGGGTGCTTTTTTCGGACCTATTTGTTTGTTGAACTTTCGCAGCAGATCGCGCCTGATATGGTCACCTTTCCGTTGCAAAGTTAGCACATTCTTTCGGGGCGTGCAAGGTCACGCAAGTTTTGAACCGGTATTTGGTCAGGGGTCAACCTTCAACACTGGAGCAGCGGGCTTAGCCGACGTCTTGCCTCTACCACGCACGCAGGACGGCATACAGGGCACGGCAAGACTTCGCTTTGCTCAGTTCTTGCTGTGCCTTTCCTGCCTTTGGCTACCTGTCTTATTTGGGGCTGACAATGTTCGTTTGCCTCCGACACGTGGTAGGTAGCCGCGCGCCCGATAAAACCTTGCGCGCTTACTTCGGCTGTGCCCACGTCAAGACTCCGTGCCGGAGTTCTCGACGTGTCCCCTTTGCCTCGTACCACTTACCACGCGACAGAGTCTTAACACTTCACGCTGTCGGCCCTGACAGGCGACCAACCTGCTTCTTCCACCCTACCGGCTTCAATGTCGGCACTCCATATCACGGCAAGACTCCGCTTCGCAGAGTTCTTGCTGTTCATTCCGTTGCTATGCCCTTGCTCCAACTCACATCAGGTGCATTGATAGCATTGCGTTTCGTTCCGGACATTGCGCCTTTGGCACTACGGGCACGGCAAGACTCCCTCCAAGTATTCGAGAGTCTCGCCTTGCTCCTCCGTTAGGGGCGCGATGACCGGCAGGGGCAGAGTCTCGCTATGGCATGGTTGCACTATGCCACACCAAGACTCCGCCTGTTTCCTGCCTTCCTACACTACTCGCAGAGCTATCAATTTGACCGCTAACCAAACACCTCAAAAATCTCCACACTGCCACGGCAAGACTGCTCCTTCGTCACAGTGCTTGCTGTGGCAGGTAGTATTTTTGTCAAAAACCTTGCACGCACCGAATAATTCCGAATATGCTCTTAAAGCAACGTAAAGGTTATATCATACGCAA
>JAGHRV010000025.1 GCA_018066175.1 Candidatus Colicola equi
AAAATATACTATTTTTATCTGTTGTTATTGCGATCATTGTGCGACCGCTGTGTAAAATCTATGTAGGAATGCGTATCAAAAATGATTTTTTAGTGAAAATATTTGCGTATATAAAAAAAAAGTATTACTTTTGCAAGTTATTTTGCGTAAGTGTGCGCATATGTGCGCTATACATAAGGAGAAGATGTTTGTTAAGAGTGATGTAAATATTAAGAACCGTCGAGCCAGTTTTGATTATGAGATATTAGATCGTTATCAGGCGGGGGTTGTTCTTTATGGAACGGAGATTAAGTCCATTCGTGAAGGGCATGCTTCGTTGGTAGATACGTATTGTATGTTTGTGGGGAATGAGTTATGGGTGAAGCAGATGAATATAGCTGAGTATAAGTTTGGCAGTTATGCTAATCATGAGGCAAGGCGAGATAGGAAGTTATTATTGCAGAAAAAAGAATTGCGCAAACTGAATAGGCAAGTGAAGGATACAGGTAAGACGATTATTCCGTTACGGTTATATATCAATGAAAAAGGGTTGGCTAAGATGGAGATAGGTTTATGTGTAGGTAAACATGAATATGATAAGAGACAAACTATCAAGGCGAGGGACCTAGATAGAGAAATGAGAATGGAGAGTTGAGAAATGAGAATGGAAAAAATTAAGATAAAAATATGAAAAAGAAAGCTTTATTAATGATTCTTGATGGCTGGGGAATCGGTGAAAAGAGTTCAGCCAATGCTATTTATTCAACCAATACTCCTCATTGGAATAAGATTTTAGAGGAGTATCCTCACAGTCAATTACAGGCCAGTGGTGAGAATGTAGGTTTGCCGGATGGTCAAATGGGTAATTCGGAGGTAGGTCACCTTAATATTGGTGCCGGCCGCGTTGTGTATCAGGACTTAGTAAAAATCAACCGTGCCATTAAGGACGAAAGTATTTTGGAGAATCCTGAGATTATCTCTGCTTTTAAGACTGCAAAAGAGAGTGGTAAGAAGTTGCATATCATGGGTTTGACCAGTAATGGTGGTGTACATAGTTCATTGGATCATTTATTCTATTTATTGCATATTGCTAAATTGTATGGTTTAGAAGGCCGTACGTTTGTGCATTGTTTTATGGATGGTCGTGATACAGATCCTCATTCTGGTATTGGCTTTATTGATCAATTGGAGGCAGAGATGCAGAAGGAATGTGGTGAGATAGCTTCTATTTCGGGTCGATTCTACGCCATGGACCGTGATAAACGTTGGGAGCGTGTTAAGGTAGGTTATGATTTATTAGTGCATGGAGTAGGTGCGCCATTTGAGAATATGCATGAGGCTATGGAGGCTTCATACGCTGCTGATGTAACGGATGAGTTTATCAAACCTATTGTGCATGTTAAGGATGGTAAGCCGGTGGCTACGATTGAGGAAGGTGATGTAGTTATTTTCTTCAATTACCGCAATGACCGTGCTCGTGAAATCACGATTGTGCTGACGCAACAAGATATGCCGGAACAAGGAATGAAGACTATTCCTAATTTGAATTATTACTGTATGACTCCGTATGAGAGTTCCTTCACGGGTCTGCATATTCTTTTCCCCAAGGAGAATGTTCAGAATACGATGGGTGAGATAGTGGCCAAGAACGGTTTGAAGCAGTTGCGTATTGCTGAGACAGAGAAGTTCGCGCATGTCACTTTCTTCTTCAGTGGCGGCAGAGATATAGAGTTTGAGAACGAGGAGCGTATTTTGATTCCAAGTCCCAAGGTAGCCACATACGATTTACAGCCGGAGATGTCGGCTCCTGAAGTAGCCGCAGCCTTGTGCGACGCATTGGATAGCCAAAAATACGACTATATTACATTGAACTTCGCAAATGGCGATATGGTAGGTCATACGGGCGTGTATGCCAGCATTCAGCAGGCTGTTGTGACGATTGATATATGTGTGGATCGCGTCGTTAATGCTGCTCGCAAGAATGGTTATGAAGTAATTATTATTGCTGACCATGGTAATGCCGACCACGCTGTAAACGAGGATGGTACACCGAATACGGCACATAGTTTGAATCCTGTTCCATTCGTTTATATCAGCGATAATAAGAATGCCAAAGTGAAGGATGGTATATTAGCTGATGTAGCTCCAAGTCTATGCCATATCTTAGGTATTGAACAACCGAAAGAAATGACGGGAAGGAACTTGATTGTAGATTGATAATTGTAGATTGTATATTTTATACTGTAGATGAAGAACGACTATATCATTGAAGTTAACCATGTATCAAAGCAATTTGAGGATGGTAAGTTTGCGCTGAATGATGTCAGCCTGCAAGTTCGTAAGGGCGAGTTTGTGACTATATTAGGTCCATCGGGTTGTGGCAAAACCACCCTACTCCGATGTATAGCCGGTTTTCAGGTTGCTACAACCGGAGATATTCTATTGAATGGAGAGGATGTGACGGATACCCCTCCTAATGAGCGTCCGGTGAATACCGTATTCCAGAAGTACGCATTGTTTCCTCATTTGAATGTATATGAGAATGTGGCGTTTGGTTTGAAACTCAAAAAGATGGAGCCGTATGAGATAGAGAAACGAGTTAAGAGGGCGCTTAAGATGGTGAGTATGTCCGATTATGAGTACCGCGATGTAGATAGTTTGAGTGGTGGTCAGCAGCAGCGTGTAGCCATAGCTCGTGCCATCATCAATGAACCGGAGGTGTTGTTATTGGATGAACCTTTGTCTGCGCTGGATCGCAAGATGCGCAGCGATATGCAATTGGAATTGCGTGAGATGCATGATAAGTTGGGTATTACATTTATTTACGTAACACACGATCAGGAGGAGGCGTTGACACTAAGTGACCGTATTGTGGTGATGCGCGAAGGTAAGATACTGCAAATAGGTAAACCAACGGATATCTATAATGAACCGCAGAGCAGTTTCGTAGCAGACTTTATAGGCGAGAGCAATATATTGGATGCTGTGATGGTGAAGGATGGTTTGGTACATTTCTGCGACCGCGATTTTGAATGCGTGGATAAAGGATTTGGTGAAGATACCGAAGTGGATGTGGTGATTCGTCCGGAAGATTGGTATATCTCGGAGGCAAAAACTGAAAGTTCCAAATCCAAGGATGAACCCTGGCAGTTATATGGGGAAGTTAAGACGTGTATCTTCAAGGGTGTTCATTACCACATGACCGTATTGACGGATAATGGCTATGAATTGGAGGTGCAGGACTACCATGCTTTTGAGCCGGGGTCAAAAGTGGCTTTATTGGTTAAGCCGGAGGATATCCAGGTGATGAAGAAAACGCAGTTATGCAATACGTTCCATGGTACGATGTGCGAAGATAATCAAGTGGAGTTTTTGGACGAGGTATGGGACGTAAGTGAGCGTACTGCTGAGCGTTTTGATCCAGGAGAGGAAGTGGATATAGAGGTTGATTTCAACCATATTAACTTGCAGGACTACGAAGAAGATGGTACGTTAAGTGGTGAGGTATTATTCATTTTGTATAAAGGCGATCATTATCACTTGCAGATTCGCACGGATGATGGTGATGATATATATGTAGATACTAATGATATCTGGGATAAGGGTGATCGTGTAGGTATTAAGATTGCTCCAAGTTGGATTCGTTTGTATAAAGTAGAGAAAAATGAAACTGATACAAAATAGAAAAAACTGGGTTTGGCCATATGTAGCTATCTTGGTCTTTTTTGTGGTGCTTCCATTGGTGCTGATAGGCATCTATGCCTTTACGGGTCAGCAGGGAGGTTTCACGTTGCAGAACTTTGTGCAGTTTTTTCAGCGCACAGAGGCTGTGAATACGTTTATTTATTCGATTGCCATAGCGGCATTAACGACCATTATATGTATTGCATTGGGTTATCCTGCCGCGTATTTTATGGCGATGCAGTCGTTTAGAACTCCGGCTGTGATGGCAATGCTGTTCATTTTGCCGATGTGGATTAATTTCCTGCTGCGTACTTTGGCTACGGTGGAACTTTTCCATATGTTTAACTTACCTTTAGGCGAAGGTGCTTTGCTATTTGGTATGTGTTATGATTTTCTGCCGTTTATGATTTATCCCATTTACAATACGTTGCAAAAGATAGATGTGAGTCTATTGGAGGCCTCGCAAGACTTGGGTGCTGACCGATGGAAGACCTTTACGAAGGTGGTAGTGCCGTTATCCTTGCCGGGTGTGTATTCGGGCATTGTGATGGTCTTTATGCCAACCGTATCTACTTTTGCCATATCGGAATTGCTGACGCAGAACAAAATCACGTTGTTTGGTTCGCTTATCCAGCGCAGTTTTGGTGAAGGAGGTATAGCGATGTGGAATTACGGAGCAGCTTTGTCGCTGATAATGTTGATTATAATAGGTTTAACTTCATTCTTTGGTAGCAATGACAACGAGGACATCAATCGACAAGCGTAGTGCGTGGTCGCGCATATTAAGTCAGGGTTACCTCTGGCTGTTGCTCTTTGTGCTATATACGCCTATATTGCTCATTATTGTCTTTTCTTTTACGAAGAGCAAGGTGTTGGGCAACTGGACGGGCTTCACAATAGGATTATATGAGAATCTTTTTACGGGGTATGATTTGTCGGATAATGTGCGGGTAGATCCTAATTTGTATAGGGCACTTATTTACACGGTGGTGATTGCTTTTTCGGCGGCATTAGTTTCTACTATCATAGGAACGATAGCGGCGATAGGTATTTTTAATCTAAGGCAGCGTTATCGCAAGGGGGTGATGTTTTTGAACTCGGTTCCGATGATTAACCCGGATATCATCACAGGTATATCGTTGTTCTTGTTATTTGTTTTCTTAGGTATCAGCCGTGGTTTGGTAACGGTTATTATTGCGCATGTGGTGTTCTGTACACCGTATGTGGTCTTATCGGTGATGCCGAGATTACAAAAGATGAATCCTAATATCTATGAGGCCGCTTTGGATTTAGGTGCTACACCGGCGCAGGCTTTTAGAAAAGTGTTAGTGCCGGAATTATGGCCCAGTATGATTAGTGGTTTCATATTGAGTTTGACGTTATCCATTGACGACTTTGGAGTAACATTCTTCACGAAGGGAAGCAATGGATTGGAGACGCTCTCAACCTTTATTTATTCAGATGCACGAAAAGGTGGATTAACTCCAGAGTTAAGGCCTCTCTTTTCCTTAATATTCCTCACCATATTGGTGTTATTAATTATTTCTAATTTACGTACTTCTAAACAAATTAAAAAATGAAAAAAGTGAATTTTTTTCTGGTATTGGCTATGGCAGCCGTATTGGGTTTTCAAACCAGCTATGTAACGGCAGCAGACCGTGAACACACGTTGAAAGTGTACAACTGGCAGGATTACATTGACATGGACAATGTACTCAACAAATTTCCGGAATGGTATAAAGAGCAGACCGGAGAGGAAGTGGTGGTTAGTTATCAAACTTTCGACATTAATGAGAGTATGCTGACTCAGATTGAGATTGGTCATGAGGATTATGACGTTATATGTCCTTCCGAGTATATTATTGAACGCATGCTTCGTAACAATTTATTGCTCAAGATTGACAAGAACTTTGGTGAAACTCCTGATTACACCAAGTTAGTGGCACCTTTTGTTGTTGATAAATTCCAACAAATGGCTCCGGATACGAATACGCTGGTGAGTGATTACACAGTAGGTTATATGTGGGGAACCACCGGTATATTGTACAATACAGCGCTTGTAGATGGTGATGCAGTAAAGAGTTGGGGATGTTTACAGAATCCTATGTTCAAGGATCGTATTTTGATGAAGGATGCTTTCCGAGATATTTATTCGGTGGTTGTGCTCTATTGCTACAAGGATGAGATTGCAGCAGGAACGGAGACTAAAGAGGATCTGATAGCTAATGTTACTCCGGAGCGTATGCAACGTGTAGAGGAGTTCTTAACAAGCATGAAGGACAATATTGCCGGTTGGGAAGTTGATTTCGGAAAGGAAGAGATGACCAAAGGTAAGACTTGGATGGATTTGCTATGGTCGGGTGATGCTCAATGGGCTATTGAAGAGGCTGCTGAGATGGGCGTTGATTTGAAGTATGTCATTCCTGAAGAAGGCAGTAATGTATGGTTTGATGGATGGTGCATTCCTAAGTATGCTCAAAATACGAAGGCTGCTAGTTATTTTATCAACTTCATGTGTATGCCGGAGAATGCTATTCTTAATATGGAGGAGATTGGTTACGTAAGTGTAATTGCCGATTCCACCATTATGGAATGGGCTAATGATGATGAGATTGAACAGACAGCAGACCTGACGTATTTCTTTGGTGAAGGTGCTGAGGCGGTACATGCTAATCAGGTCTTTTATCCCGACAAATCCATTATTGATCGTTGTGCGTTAATGCATGATTGTGACGAACAAACGGAGGCTATGTTAGCCATGTGGAATCGCGTCAAAGGTGATAACTTGAATAGTACGATGGTGGTTGTGATTATTGTCATTTTATTGGCTATTATTGCCTTTGCTATCATTCATGTGATGAATAACCGCCGCCAGCGTGCGTTGCAAAATAAACATCGTAAACATATTCGTAAATGAAACGATTAATTATTTTTTCTAATCTGTTTTTCCTCCTCTTGGTTCCAGTAATGGCCAATGAGGTGGAGGAGCAGTACGCCTTGGTAAAACGGTCTTTTACCGAGCGCGACAAATCGGCTCAGAATGAGCTTAAACAGTATTTACGGGATTATCCGTATACCACGTATTATAGTAGTGTACAGACAATGCTCGGTGTACTACAAGTGGAAAAACTGCGTTATAAGAACGCAACTAAAACATTTGATCGAGTTAAGTGGAAGCAACTGGAGCGTGATGAACAGCCTGTTTTCTTCTTTTATCGTGGTTTAGCTTATCTCAAGCAGGATAAGTTCAACGAGGCTGTTTCGTGTTTCAAAGCGCTGCGCGAGGGTGATAGTCCGTATGCACTTCAGGGTAAGTTCTATTATGCATATAGTTATTATTTGCAAGGGAACTATGACAAAGCCTTGCCGGATTTATTGGCTCTTGAGACGACTGCGGAATATAAGACGGTAGCACCCTATTTAGTGGCACAGATATATTATGCCCAGCATCATATCGATTTGGCCGAAACTCGTGCTAAGCAGTTATTAGAGCAATATCCTAATAATAAACACAGTGGTGAGATGGAGCGTATATTAGGTGAGATAGCTTACAATAACGAGCGTTATGAAGAGGCTGTGGAACGATTAACACGATATATGCAATCCTTTAAGGAGCAGGAGCGCGAAGTAATGAATGAAGATGTGTATATCTTGGCTGCTGCGCAATATCACTTAGGCGATTATAAGAATGCTATTACCAATCTTAAAGCCGTCAAATTAGATAATGTCGGTTTGTCTGAAAAAGTATGTTTATATTTAGGTCATGCTTATGTTAAAGTAGGTGATATAGAAAAGGCCAAATTGAGTTATCAGGCTGCGATGCGATATGACCACGATAAGGCAATTCGCGAAGAAGCCATGTATAACTATGCGCTATGTACGTATCAGACGGGAACGGCATTAGGTGAGAGTATCAATGCTTTCAATGACTTCCTTAAGCAGTACCCGGCATCTAAGCATACAGAGGATGTGTATGAGATGTTGGCTGCAATGTATATGACTAGTAAGAACTATGTAGCAGCCTTGGATGCCGTATGTGCGTTGCGTAACCCCAATAGCAAACTGCAAGAAACTAAGCAATACTTGCGCTATCAATTAGGTGCAGATGCTTTGTTACAAGGTAAAAACGAAGAGACGATTAGATGGATGAGCGAAGTGATTCAAAACGAATCGGGCACGTCTAATTATAAGACAGAGGCTTATTACTACCGAGCAGAAGCTCGATATCGTTTACATCAGTATGAGCCGGCTATGGCAGATTTAGTAAAATACCGTCAACAGCCATCATTTATGCAATCTAAAAACAACGCGATGGCGGATTATTTGCAAGGATATGTGTCATTCAATCTTGCGAAATACGCAGAATCGTTAGGTTGTTTTACTTGTTTCACGGCTCGTGATGAGGTGAAGAAGGACAAGAAAATATATGCCGATGCGTTAAATCGAATAGGTGACTGTCAGTTTAATTCTCGTCAATTTGAAACAGCAGCCGATACGTATCAGCAGGTGATTGACTTGGGTAAGCAGGGAGTTGATTACGCTTTGTTCCAACGTGGTTATGTATTAGGTTTGATGCGTCAGTATCCGAGTAAGATTGCGATGATGGAGCAGTTAGTGACTAACTATCCTAAGTCTGATTATGCGGATGATGCTCTATATGAGATAGCTCGTGCGCAATTGCAGCAAGAGAATAGTTTAGCAGCTATTAATGCCTATTCGCGTTTAGTGACTGCCTATCCCAATAGTTCACATGCTCGTACAGCATCCTTGGAACGTGGTATGATTTTCCGTAATTTAGGTATGTATGATGAAGCTATTCAGGCTTATCGTCAGACGATTGAGACGTATCCGGCAACCGAGCAGGCTTATTCGGCTTTGGATGGCATGGAGCAGGTATATGTGGAGCAAAATAAAGTAGGAGATTATGTGGACTATACCAAGCGTTTAGGTGCTTTTAATATGTCGGTTTCTTCCAAGGAGGATTCGCTTACTTTTGCGGCTGGCAATTTGCAGTATATGTTAGGTCATTATGACGAGGCAGCTACGGCTTTCTCGACCTATTTGCAGCAATATTGTCCGGGTGGTCGTAATTGTTTGATGGCTCTCAATAATGGTGCGGATAGTTATTACCAATCCGGTCAAAAGGCCAAGGCGTTGGAATTGTACTTGCAGTTGGCAGAGCAGAAGAACAATGCTTACGTAGAACAAACGTATAGTCGTATAGCAGAGATTAGTTACGATGTCCAGAATTATGAACAAGCCCGTACTTATTTTGATAAAATGACTCAATTGGGATTGAAACAAAAGGACTTGCAGAATGCCAAATTAGGTGTATTGCGTTGTTCGTATCTGATGAATGACTACGGAGCTGTTATTACGAGTGCCACAGATATTATGTCGGATAATGATATTACGGACGCTATTCGTCAGGAAGCTCGTTATGATCGAGCCAAAGCCTTTATGCATCAAGAGCAATATGGTCAGGCCATAACCGACTTATCTGTTTTGGCCAAGGACGTACGTATGGAACAGGGGGCAGAGGCTAAATATCTGTTGGCTTTAGCTTATTATAACCAGAATGCAATGAATGATGCAGAGAACGAGATTATGTCCTTTGCAGGTATGAAGACCCAGCACCAATATTGGTTGGCGAAGAGTTTGATATTGTTATCGGATATCAATGTGGTTCGTGGTGAGTTATTCCAGGCTAAGCAGTATTTATTAACTTTGCAACATAACTATAAAGGTCAGGATGACATTCAGTCTATTGTATTGGATAAGTTGCAACAAATAGAAGCAGCCGAACATCCTGAAGATATAGAAGAGGAGGACGAATTATGAAACACACAAGATTGATTGCATTTATTGGTTTTTGTGGCAGTATAGGCTGTGCGTTTGCGCAGGGTGATACGCTATCACGTTCTGTTACTGTGGAGCGTGAATTCCAACCAATTATTCAGCCGGTAGGAAAAGTGAATGCCTCTCCGTCTCGATTGGATATCCAAGAACCGCAAGTGGAGGTTAAGTACTCGGATGTTATTGAGCAAGATAGTTCAGCATACAATGCCCAACCTATGCGATTTGTTAATACTCCTTTGCCTAAGCAAGATAAGTGGGATGGACATTTGGATGTAGCGGCCGGGCATTCCAATACGTATTTGGATTTTGGTTATTCGGTGCCGGTATCCGGCAAGGGGTCTAAGGGTGTAAAATTAGATTTATATGCGCATCATGATGCTGCTTGGGGACTGAAGACATGGGAAGAGACTAAGGTTGGTATGAACTTTGTTAAGCAGTTCTCTTCGTTAGAGACTTATTTGAATGTTAGTGGTAAGAACACCTTTTTCACTCGCTATGGCCGTTATTGGAGTTTGGATAAAAACGGCTTGTCTATCCGTCATTTCAGTGATTTAGAAAAGGATGACAAACAGTCTATCTGGACGGTTAATGTGAATGCCGGAGTTCGTTCGCGTAAGAATGCAGATATCTTGTATGATGTAGAATTAGGCTATCAAGCTTTTGTATTGCCTAATTTGGTATCTGAGCATCAGGCACGTACTAGAGCCAATGTGGAATGGAATGGAGATGAACATCGTGTAGGAGGTAATATTTACGTGCAGAATGCATTCTATTCTGTAGAAGAGGAATTATGGAAGGAAACGAGTGCTAAACGCAATGTTCTTTCTCGTCATGCCCTCCGTATTAATCCCTATTATCGCTATGTTGGTGACCGTTTTAAGGCTAGAGTAGGTGTTAATCTTGATGTTAACTTTGGCAAGGGGCAATTGATGTCATCCAACAAAGAAATCAGTTTTGCTCCGTCACCGGATGTTTATTTGGAGTACCACATTGTGCCGCAGTGGCTTGCTGTATATGGTGGAGCAACAGGTAAGTTTAGTACTGGTACATTGGATGGTTATATGGCTACTTGCCCGTATCGTAACATAGCGCGAGGTGTAGCATCTGACCACGTGAGTTCATATACTCCGGTGGATGCTTTTGTAGGATTTAAGATCCGTCCGACGGACAATTTATTGTTAGATATCTATGCCGGGTATGCCTTTATGAAGAATCAAATCATTTTCTATGTGGACTCAACATCGCTGAAACCCGGTGGATTTGTGCATTATGAGTATTGCGATTATCAACGTTGGAAAGTGGGAATGGAATTGACGTATCATTATCAGGACATTATTCATATCACGGCTAGTGGAAATTATTATCATTGGATACCTGAGAATATGGAGTTAGAGAACCATGAAAAAGGCTTTGATCCAAATGCGGTATATGACCATCCGTCTTGGGATGCTCATTTACGTATAGATGCACATATTAATTCGCAATGGTCATTGTATAGCGATAATAATTTCTGCGGTTCTGTTAAATCAATGACTCAGTTCTACGGAGAAGTGAAGAGTAAGACGCTGATTGACCTGAACATAGGTGTTCGTTATGATTGGAAGAAGAACATTGGTTTTTACTTGCAACTCAATAACTATATCAACCGTTATAATGATATTCTATTCAGCTATCAAACGCCAGGTATACATGGTGTGTTTGGTGTTAGTTGGAAGTTCTAATTATGATAGTGACTGACAAAAAAATAGATCAACCTGTTCTGCATTTGATTGGTGATATTGCCGATGAATTGGGTTTGGAATGCTATGTGATTGGTGGTTGGGTGCGTGATTTGTTTTTGCATCGCGAATCCAATGATATTGATATAGTGACAGTTGGTAGAGGAATTGAATTGGCAGAGGCCGTCGCAAAACGTTTAGGTAGGCATGCTCATTTGAGTGTTTTTCGAACGTATGGAACAGCGCAGGTTAAATGGCATGATATGGAGTTGGAGTTTGTTGGAGCTCGTCGTGAGAGTTATCAGCATGATTCACGTAATCCTATCGTAGAAGACGGTACATTGGAGGAGGATCAAAATCGGCGTGATTTTACGATTAATGCGATGGCTATTTGTCTCAATAAGTTGCATTATGGCGAATTATTGGACCCGTTTGAAGGGATGTACGATCTGCAGGATTGTATCATTCGTACTCCTTTGGATCCCGATATCACGTTCTCGGACGATCCGTTGCGTATGATGCGTGCTATACGCTTTGCTACTCAATTAGGATTTTATTTGGAGGACGAAACGTTTGATGCCATTGCTCGTAATAAGGACCGAATAGGTATTATTACAAAGGAGCGCATTGTGGATGAATTGAATAAGATTATGCTTTCGCGTCGTCCTTCGGAGGGTTGGTTGCTATTGGATAAGACAGGTCTATTACCACTTATTTTTCCTGAATTGGCTGCGCTAAAGGGAGTGGATGTAAAGGAAGGTAGAGGGCATAAGGATGTGTTTCTGCATACACTGCAAGTAGTTGATAATGTTGCAGTTAGCTCGGATAATCTATGGCTTAGATGGGCTGCTTTGTTGCATGATATTGGCAAACCTAAGTCTAAATCTTGGGATGCACAGGCTGGATGGACTTTCCGTAATCATAATTACATTGGTGCCAAGATGATTCCGCATATCTTTAAAAAGATGAAGATGCCGCAGAATGAAAAGATGGATTATGTGATTAAGATGGTTGATTTGCATATGCGGCCAATCAATCTTATTGAGGAAACGGTGACTGATTCTGCAGTTCGTCGATTGCTATTTGAAGCAGGCGATGATATTGATGATTTGATGTTATTATGCGATGCGGATATCACATCTCGGAACATAGAGAAGGTGGAGAAGTTCCATAAGAACTATGAGTTAGTTCGTCAGAAAATGGTGGAATTAGAGGAGCGTGATCGCATTCGTAACTTTCAGCCTCCGGTTCGGGGGGACGAGATTATGCAATTGCTACATTTAGAACCATGTTCAGAGGTTGGTCAACTGAAGCAACGCATTAAGGATGCCATTTTAGATGGCATTATTCCGAACGAATATGAAGCAGCTAAGGCGTATATGTTAGAACAAGCGAAAGAGATGAATTTACTGCCACAATCATAATTGAATAATTGATTAAATATAGATATGTTACAGATTTACAACACATTAACTCATCAGAAAGAGTTTTTTCGTCCGTTACATGAAGGACATGTAGGTATGTATGTTTGCGGACCTACCGTTTATGGTGATGCGCACTTGGGACATGCTCGTCCTGCCATCACGTTTGATTTACTTTATAGATACCTATTGCACTTAGGTTATAAAGTGCGTTATGTTCGTAATATAACCGATGTGGGACATTTGGAGCATGATGCGGATGAAGGCGAAGATAAGATAGCAAAAAAAGCGCGTTTAGAGCAACTTGAACCAATGGAAGTAGTGCAATACTACACCAACCGTTATCATCGCGATATGGAGGCTTTAAATGTCCTGCCACCCACGATTGAACCTCATGCGAGTGGTCATATCATTGAGCAAATAGAATTTGTAAAGAAAATTTTAGATAAAGGCTATGCGTATATTAGCAATGGTTCCGTTTATATGGATGTAGAGAAGTATGCGCAGGATTATCCCTATGGAAAACTTTCCGGCCGTAATTTAGAAGAGATTAAGACCGAAACACGCGAGTTAGATGGCCAAAACGAGAAACGTCATAGTTATGATTTTGCTTTATGGAAGAAAGCATCTCCTGAGCATATTATGCATTGGCCTAGTCCATGGAGCGAAGGTTTTCCAGGATGGCACATGGAGTGCTCTACTATGGGAACAAAGTATTTGGGAGAAGAGTTTGATATTCACGGTGGAGGACTAGATTTGATGTTCCCTCATCATGAAGCTGAAATTGCACAGTCTTGTGCGGCATTAGGTCATGATAGTGTGCGCTATTGGATGCATAATAATATGATTACCATAGCCGGTAAGAAAATGGGTAAGTCCTACCATAATTTCATTACCTTGGAGCAATTTTTCAAGGGTGAACATGAATTGCTTTCTAAGCCATTTTCTCCGATGACTATTCGCTTTTTCATCCTTATGGCGCATTATCGTTCTACGGTTGATTTCTCATCGGATGCTCTCGAAGCGGCAGAAAAGGGATTAGCACGATTAACTGAGGCTTATAATCGTTTGATGAAACTGAAGGCAGGGGATCAAACCAGCATAGAATTGACTCCGTTACGTCAATTATGTGAAGATGCGATGGAAGATGATTTAAACTCACCGATTGTGATTTCACATTTGTTTGATAGCAGTCGCGCCATCAATACCATTTATGATGGAAAAGGTTCCATTTCATCGGAAGATTTAAGTGAATTACAGGCTACTTGGAAGACTTTTGTAGTGGATGTCCTTGGTCTAAAGATGGAGAGTGAAGCTGCTGATGGCAATCAAGATGCATATAAGGGTGCGATTGATTTATTGCTCAATATGCGGTTAGAAGCCAAGAAGAATAAGGATTGGGCTACCAGCGATAAGATTCGTAATGAATTAGTGGCTCTTGGTTTTACAATCAAGGACACAAAAGATAGTTTTGAGTGGTCACTATAGATGGCATTCTTTCATTTACATAGGCAAGAGGATAAAGGCGACTTGGGTGAATCCATAGCCGCCAATCTGCTGCGACAGAAAGGATACACGATTGTGGAGCAGAATCTAAAGGTCAATTCGAAGGAAATAGATATAATTGCCACGAATGACCAGTATGTTGTTTTCTGTGAGGTAAAGACTCGTACTTCCACCTTTGGTGGACATCCGGAGCAGTTTGTAAATAAAGAAAAACAAAAGAATATGATTTTTGCGGCGAACGCTTATATCAAGCATGTTGGCGAGAAACGCAGTCCGCGATTTGATGTTATTGGAGTGTTGTTAGACAAGCAAACGGGTGATATTCAAGAACTTAACCATATTGAGGATGCTTTTTTTCCTTCGGTTCGAACAGTTCATGCTTCATCTTATTCTGGCAGGTATAAATGGCATTCTAAATCAGTTTGGAAAACAAAAAGATGAATTTTTCATACGATGTTATAGTAGTTGGAGCCGGTCATGCCGGTTGTGAAGCCGCCCATGCTGCGGCCCGAATGGGTTCCAAGACGTTACTCATTACGATGGATATGAATAAAATCGGTCAGATGAGTTGCAATCCAGCTGTGGGAGGTATAGCTAAGGGGCAGATAGTGCGTGAGATAGATGCCTTAGGAGGGCAGATGGGTATTGTAACTGATTTGTCAGCCATTCAATTCCGTATGCTCAACCGCAGCAAGGGACCTGCTATGTGGTCACCTCGTTCGCAAAGTGACCGTAAACGTTTCATTGAGGAATGGGTAAAAGTTCTGTCTTCAACGGATAATCTCTCCTTATGGCAAGATGTGGTGACTGAACTTATTATTGAGCATAATACAGTGTGTGGTGTGAAGACAATGTTGGGTATTGAGATGAGGGCGAAAGCTGTCATTTTGACGAATGGCACTTTCCTTAATGGTCTTTTGCACTTTGGTAAAGCACAAATTCGTGGTGGACGAACCAGTGAACCTGCTTCATATGGATTAACTGAGCAATTAGTAGGATTAGGGTTTAAGAGTGATCGAATGAAAACCGGTACTCCTGCACGTATTGATAAACGTTCTATTGATTTTTCTCAACTCACCATTCAACCGGGTGATAGTGATGAGTATAAATTTTCATATTTACCTTCTATTCATCGGAAATTGAAGCAGATGCCATGCTGGATTACTTATACCAATACGCATACTCATGATGTGCTTCGTCAGGGGTTACCAGATTCTCCGTTGTATAACGGTCAAATCAAGAGTATAGGTCCTCGCTATTGTCCAAGTATAGAAACCAAGATTATCACCTTTGCCGATAAAGAACAGCATCAAATCTTTTTAGAACCGGAAGGTGTGGACTCTAATGAGTACTATGTAAACGGTTTTTCTTCGTCCTTACCTTGGCAGGTGCAATTAGCAGGATTGAAGACTATTAAAGGTTTAGAGAATGTGGTTATGTATCGTCCAGGATATGCGATTGAATATGACTTTTTTGATCCTACTCAACTCTATCCCACTTTAGAGACAAAGTTGATTAAAAACCTATTCTTTGCCGGTCAGATCAATGGTACAACAGGGTATGAAGAGGCGGCTGGACAAGGATTGGTGGCGGGAGTAAACGCGCATCTTGTTTTAGCAGGTGCAGAGCCATTGGTTTTGCATCGAGACGAGAGTTATATAGGTGTATTGATTGACGACCTTGTGCATAAGGGCGTGGATGAGCCTTATCGTATGTTCACGTCCAGAGCAGAGTATCGTATATTATTGCGTCAGGATAATGCAGATGCTCGTCTTACTCAATTAGGGTATCAACTAGGTATTGTGGATAATGAACGATATCAGCTATACATGGATAAGAAGAATGCCATTGAGCATTTGTGTGATTTCCTTGCCTCAACTCCAATTCGAGCAGACTATATCAATGGTTGGTTGGAGTCTGTGGGAGAGTGTCCGTTGCAGCATGGTTGTAAATTGATCGATTTAATTGTCCGTCCCAAGGTAACTATTGCCGGCCTAAGTGCACAAGTTCCTTCTTTGCGTGAATTGATTGACGGTTTTGCGGAACGCGGAGGAGAGATTGTAGAGAGTGCCGAGATTGATATTAAATATAGGGGTTATATTGAGCGCGAACGACTTGCTGCGGAGAAACTGCGCAGATTGGATGCCATTCGACTACCACAAGATTTCAATTATCAAGATGTGCAATCTTTGTCTACTGAGGCTCGTCAAAAGCTGAGTCGTATTCGTCCGGAAAATATCGGTGCAGCAAGCCGTATCCCTGGTGTAAGCCCGAATGATATTAGTGTGTTATTAGTGCTTTTAGGTAGATAATATGACTATTTTTGTTTATAAATAAACAAATTATAAATAGTTCCACGTGGAACAAATGATGATGATGTCTGCATCTGAACATATTAAAAATATCTTATCCTCCTTGCCACAGCAGCCGGGGGTGTATCAATATTTTGATAGTGATGGTGTGGTGATATATGTTGGAAAGGCGAAGGATCTTAAGCGTCGAGTAAGTAGTTATTTTCAAAAGGAACATGAGTGGGTTAAAACACGTCAGCTTGTTAAAAATATTGCAGATATTAAGTATGTGGTTGTAAATAGTGAGCAAGATGCCTTTCTGCTTGAAAATAATCTAATCAAACAATATCAGCCTCGTTATAATATATTACTGAAGGATGGTAAGTCTTATCCAAGTATTTGTATTACAAAGGAGGCATATCCGCGTATCTTTAAAACGCGCAAGATTGTAAAGGGTGCCGGTGAGTATTTCGGTCCGTATAGTTATGGAAATACGGTGGATTTGGTAGTAGAATTGATTCATCAGTTGTATCCATTACGTACTTGTACTATGCAATTAACGCAGAATGGGGTGGCACAGGGCAAATACAAGGTGTGTCTTAAATATCACTTAAAATCCTGCTCCGGTGTATGTGCCGGTTGTGTGAGAGATAGTGAGTATGCTTCCTATATTGACGGCGCCAAGAAGATTATTCGTGGTGATGCGCGTTTGCTTTGTCGTCAATTGGAGGAGCAGATGGAGTCGGCAGCTATTAAAATGGATTATGAGCGTGCGCAGGAGATAAAAGAGAAATTGGAATTGATTGATAAGTTTTGCTCAAAAACTATAATCAGCAATAATCATGTGGGTCAGTTAGATGTGTTTGGATACGATGAACAGGGGCAAAATGTATATATATCGATGCTGCATGTTCAGAACGGAAGTATCGTTCAAGGTCAGACGATTGAGTATAAACGATCATTGGAGGAGCCCAAAGAAGAGGTTTTGGCATTAGGAATGATGGAATTAAGGGCTCGTTTAGGCAGTGTAACAAAAGAAGTGATTGTTCCGTTTATTCCCGATGGATACGATGAAAATTTGCATATCAATTTGGCTATTAGTGGGGATAAGAAGAAGTTACTTGATTTGGCGATGCAGAATGTAAGGCAATATAAGTTAGATCAGCTTAAGCAATCTGATAAATTAAATCCGGACCAGCGAATGATGCGTGTTTTGGGAGGTTTACAGAGTTTGTTAAAATTAGAGAAATTGCCTTTATTCATCGATAGTTTTGATAATTCTTCCTTGCAAGGTAATGCTGCTGTAGCGGCTTGTGTTGTGTTTAAGAAGGCGAAGCCCAGTAAAAGTGATTATAAACGTTTCCGTATCAAGTCTGTAGTTGGTCAGGATGATTATGCTTCTATGCGTGAGATTGTTCGTCGTAGATATCAAGATTTATTGGATGCGAATGAACCTCTTCCGGATTTGATATTGGCTGATGGAGGAATAGGACAGGTGCATGCGATTCGTGAGGTTGTGGAACAACAGTTAGGTTTATCTATTCCGGTAGCCGGACTGAAGAAAGATGATAAACATCGAACCAACACGCTTGTTTTTGGGGAACCTATTCAGGAGGTGAGTTTGAAAGTTACGGATGAAGTATTCAGGTTGTTGGTACAGATTCAGGATGAAGTGCATCGTTTTGCGATTACGTTTCACAAAAAGACTCGTTCTAAGTCGCAAATTAAATCGCAACTCGATGATATTCAAGGAGTTGGCGAATCTACAAAGCAAAAATTGTTGTCTAAGTTTCGTACTGTTGCACGAATTAGAACTGCCAGTTTGGATGAATTGGAGAAAGTTGTGCTAAAGCGGTATGCTTCAATCATTTACGAGTATTTTCAGAAAGATTTATCGCGTTGAGAATTAAATATTTTTCATGAACATGGAACATTATACATTAAAAATGGATGAAAAAAAGGCGCTTTTTTTGGTGGATGTTGCCGGTGAGCGTCTTGGTGTGATAGATTTGATACGTCGCTACCCTACTCGTCGGGTTTTTGCTTTTGATGCACCGATGGGAGCCGGTAAGACTACCTTCATCAAACAGTTGTGTGAAGAACTTGGAACGGACGATGTTGTTAACTCGCCTACTTTTGCCATTGTGAATGTATATGATACGCCCAAGGATGGAGAGATTTATCATTTTGATTGTTATCGGTTGAAAGATATTCGTGAGGCTCAGGATTTTGGTGCAGAGGATTATTTATATTCAGGTAATATATGTTTGATTGAGTGGCCGGACATTATAGAACCTCTTTTGCCGGAGGACACCTTATATATACATATCCGTGTGCGAGAAGATGGAGATAGGGAGCTCATGATAGATGAGTAAGATACCGAATACATTTGATTGACGACTTTGAGAAATAGATTATACATAGTGCTAATAGGTTTGATGCTGATGGGTGGTATGGCTCAGGCTGAGAATGTGGAACATGAGAGTATACTTATGTTGCGTTTTGGTGGCAGCTGGCGTCAGGATCAGTATTTGAGTCCCCTACTCTACAAGGGTTTGATGGTGGGGATAGGTAATGAGTGGTGGCAACCTTTTCGAAAGGAGACTAAATTAGGTCAAGCAGGTAAGTTGGATAATTGGGAACATGTAGGGCGACTGGATGTGCGTTTTGATTGGACATATAATCCGACTCGGTCGAATGTGTTGTATGCATTGCAGTTGCAAACAGGTTGGGGAGCAAATTATGTATGGCGTTTTGCAGAACATGGTGTGCAGGTGTTTGTGGGTCCATATTTGGATGTGAGTGGAGGAATCAAGTATCATATTGCAAATGTAAATAAACCGATTTCGTTGGATTTAATGGTTAGTGCTCAAGCTCAGGCTGGGGTTAGTTATGCGTTCAAGGGGAAGAAAACTTCGTATCGGTTACGATATATGTTGCGATTCAATTTGATAGGTGTGGATTATATGCCGGATTATTGGCAGTCGTATTATGAGATGTATAAGGAAGTGTTGGGGCAGGTGAGATGTGCAGGAATGTGGAATCATCGTACGTTGCATCATGAGTTAACGTTAGATATGCAATTCCCCCACTCTACTTGGCGGGTAGGTATATGTCATGATTATGACGAATATGGTCAGAAGAATATGATGTTCTCTACTGAAGAAGTGTCATTAGTAGTGGGGACGAGTTTCAGATACAAGTTAAATCCTAAGAAGGACTTCACGTCATTCTAATATATGGCTAATGTACGATTATATATAGTATTGTTGCTTGTTGCATGCACGGCTTGCACCCATCGTTTTGATGGTGTGGAAGATAATACGCCTATGGGTAATATGGAATGCTTGTGGCGGACATTGGACGAGAAATATTGCTATTTTGAGGAGAAGTCAATTGATTGGCAGAAAGTGCATGATGACTATGTGCCGAAGGTGAAGACTATTCGTTCTGAAGATTATTTGGCACTTTTTGATACGTTGGCTAATATGGTGAATTGTTTGAATGATGGGCATGTGAATATTTACTCTGATTTTGATGTATCTCGTTGCGATAGTTGGTATGCAGGTTATCCTAAGAATTGGGATTGGGATGTTGTTAAGAATCGTTATTTGAAGGATTATCGTATTGCGGGAGGTGCGTATTATAATACGATTGCAGATGGTCAAGTTGGTTATATTTACGTAAGTAGTTTTGAGCAAGTGGTAGGTGTAAATAACATGGCATATATTCTGCGTTCGTTTAAGGAATGCAAGGGTTTGATAGTGGATGTGAGAGAAAATGGTGGAGGAGATTTGGAGTATGCTTATCAGTTAGCAGCCACTTTCTTTGAGCACGATACGACGGTGGGTTACTGGCAGCATAAGAATGGTTGTGGACATAATGCTTTTTCAAAGTTAGAGCCCCAGCAGTTACGAAAGAGCAAGATGCCTTCAACGTGGTTAAGGCCAGTGGTTGTGTTGTGTAATAGAAAGACCTATTCGGCGGCTAATTTCTTTGTTAGTATCATGCGTTATGCCCATAATTGTGCTATTATGGGTGGTGTGAGTGGAGGTGGAGGAGGTATGCCGTTGAGTTATGAACTTCCTAATGGTTGGACTGTTCGTTTTTCGAGTATTAGGATGTTTGATGCATCTAAGCATAGTATAGAGCCCGGTATTCATCCGGATGTCCTTGTGGAGGATAGTCCTCAGACGGAGCAGGATGAGATTATAGAGGCAGCCGTACAGTTAATAAAAAAATGTTACAAGAATGATACAAGTCGTTGATTTACACAAGCGTTTTGGTTCGTTGGAAGTGCTTAAGGGCGTTCATTTTGAGGTTAAGAATGGTGAGATTGTTGCCATCTTAGGCAGAAGTGGTGCCGGTAAGACCACCTTATTGCAGATTATTGGTACATTGGATCAGCCTGACAATGGTCAAGTTTTGATTGATGGACAGGATGTGTTTCAATTGTCCGAGAAAGACTTGGCGGCATTTAGGAATAGGCATATTGGTTTTATTTTTCAGCAGCATCAATTATTGCCTGAATTTACTGCCTTGGAGAATGTGATGATGCCGGGTTTGATTGCTCGTATCAATGAGAAAGAGGTAGAGTGCAAGGCTATTGATTTGCTTACACAATTGGGATTAAAAGAACGGTTATATCATAAACCGTCTCAGTTGTCAGGAGGTGAGCAGCAACGTGTGGCAGCGGCACGCGCTATGTTGTTGCAGCCATCGGTTATCTTGGCTGATGAACCGAGTGGTAGTTTAGATGAGCAGAATAAGAAGGAGTTGCATGCGTTATTATTGGAGATGCGTGAGAAGTATGGTCAGACCATTATTTTGGTAACACACGACCAAGAATTAGCTCGTATATGTGATCGTCAATTAGTGATACAAGATGGAAAGATTGAATAAGAGTATTGTTTTTTTGCGTATTATGGACGTTTGGTCGCTTGTATGCGTGATGGTATTGGCGGGTTGTTCGTCTAAGCGTTCGTATTTTCCTCGCCAGATGGAATCGCAGCATGTAGAAGTGGTTCGTTTTGACGAAGCGTTATTGAATGTGTCGTTGGATTCCAGTTTACAGGATATTAGGTATTTATACGATGAATACGAGACTTTTATGCCTGTGTTTACGGAGAACATATTGGGTATATTGCCTGAGGATACTTTGTATTTAGCCGAGACGTTACCTCTCTTTTTGGAAGATACCTTATATGGTTTTAAGGAGACCAATGCCGAGGTAAAAAAGCAATTTGCGGATATTTCTGATTTGGAGGATAAGATGGATAAGGCGTTTACGCGTTTTCACTATTTATATCCTGAAATGCCTATTCCAACGGTGTATTTCTTTATTTCCGGATTTAATGCATCTATTTTGTTTATGGAGGATGATATTGCGGTTGGTTCGGATATGTATTTGGGTAAGGATTGGAAGTATTATAATCGTGTTGTGCATAATTACCAGAAGCAAAATATGCGTCGTGAATGTATTCCGGTGGATGTGGTGAGTGCCTATTTATTTAGAAATCTGCCTTATACCTCCACGAAGAATCGTTTGATAGATAATATGATTTATCGTGGTAAGATTATGTATTTATTGTCCGTTTTGATGCCTGAATATCCGGGGTATGAGATTATGGGTTATACGGAAGAGCAATGGGACTGGTGCGTGAAACACGAACGTGCTATTTGGAACACGATAATGGATAAGCGTGATTTATTCAAGACAGAGAGTATGGTGCTGACGTCCTATTTGAACGATGGTCCCTTTACTTCGGAGATCTCTCAAGAGGCTCCCGGTAGAGTAGGAACGTGGATAGGTTGGCGGATAGCAGAAAGTTATATGGAGCATAATGAGCAGGTTACTTTGCAAGAACTGATTGCAGAGGGTGATGCTCAAGTTATATTACAGAATAGTTTTTATAAGCCATAGAATATGTACGAACAGGATTTTGATATATTAAGAGAGCAGGTACACGGTCATCGTTTAGTGTATCTGGACAATGCGGCTACCACTCAAAAGCCCAAGGTTGTATTGGATGCTATGACGGAAGCTTATACCACGTGGAATGCCAATATTCATCGTGGTGTGCATCATTTGAGTCAGGTGGCTACTCAGCATCATGAGCAAGCGCGTCAACGTGTGGCGGACTTTATTGGAGCTAAATCGTCCAAAGAGATTGTGTTTACCAAAGGAACCACAGACAGCATCAATATGTTGGCTTTTTCGTTGGGAGAGGCGATGGTGAAAGAGGGAGATGAGATTGTGGTTAGTTATATGGAGCATCACTCTAATATTGTACCTTGGCAAATGCTTTGTGACCGCAAAAAAGCGGTGTTGAAAGTTATTCCTTTGCGGGAAGATTTGACCTTGGACATGGAGGCTTATAAGGCTTTATTGACCGATAAAACTCGTTTGGTAAGTGTGGCGCATGTGAGCAATGTATTGGGTGTTATCAATCCGGTGAAGGAGATGATTGCTTTGGCGCATGCAAGGGGTATACTTGTGGCTGTTGATGCTGCACAAAGTGTTCCACATTTACGCGTTGATGTGCAGGATTTAGATTGTGATTTCTTGAGTTTTTCTGCCCATAAGATTTACGGTCCAACAGGATTAGGTGTGTTGTATGGTAAGGAGGAGTGGCTTGATCAACTGCCTCCGGCAGAGGGTGGAGGAGAGATGATTGAACATGTGTCGTTTGATAAGACCACATATAATACGTTACCTTATAAGTTTGAGGCAGGAACTCCTGATTTCATCGGTAGTTTTGGTTTGCAAAAGGCCTTAGATTATGTGGAGATGGCAGGTAGGGATAAGATTGAAAAGTATGAGGCCGAGTTGACGGTTTATTTAGAGAATCAATTGGCTTCTATACCGAATGTTATTATCTATGCTGCGGGTCAACGCAAAGCGGGAGTTGTGTCGTTTAATGTGGAACATTTGCATCCGTTTGATGTTGGTACTTTGTTGGATCAACAGGGTGTAGCAGTTAGAACAGGTCATCATTGTGCGGAGCCTTTGATAGATAAGTTGCAGGTGCCTGGCACGTTGCGTGCTTCGGTGGCCATGTATAATACCAAAGAGGATATAGATGCTTTGGTGGCTGCGTTGAAGAAGGCCATTATGATGCTCTCCTAATGTGGCATTACTTGTGTATATTGCTTTTTACGGTTGTTTCCTACAATGTAGAAAACCTCTTTGATAATCGGCATGATTCGCTCAAAAACGATTATGAATATACTGCTGATGGTGACCGCCATTGGTCTTATCAACGTATGGAGAATAAGTGCGAAAACATCGCCAAGGTGATTTGCATCATTGGTGAGGGGACTCCTCCGGCGATAGTGGGATTATGTGAGGTGGAGAATGATCGTTGTTTGCAGATGTTATGTCAAAAAATGCCTATTTATCCGTATAAACCGATTCATTTTGAGAGTGAAGATGAACGGGGAGTGGATGTGGCTATGTTGTGTGATACAACGCAGTTTTTTCCGATGGATGCTGCTCCTTTGCATGTAGATTTAGGGGAGGATAAGACGAGGGATATTTTGTTTGTGAAAGGAGTTGAATTGGCAAGTAAGGATACCTTATTTTGTTTTGTATGTCACTTACCCTCGATGTTAGGAGGTAAGGCTGCTTCAGAATGGAAGAGACAAAAGGCTAAGTCGGTGATACAGAATAAGATAGATAGTCTCTTATTGGATGATTCGAATGCCCGTATTGTGGTGATGGGTGATATGAATTGTGGTCCGGAAGATGATATTCATCAGATGACAAATCGCATGCTTGTTTGGGCGAATGCCAACGTGGGTTCTCATCGTTATAATGGCATTTGGACGTGTCTGGATCAATTCTATGTTTCTCAAGCATTATTGAATGCTTCTGTGCGCATATTTGATGCGGATTTTTTGCTGTGTGAGGACACGAAGTTTCTTGGAAAAAAGCCCAGACGCACTTTTGTAGGGTTTAACTATGATAGGTTCGGCTATTCAGATCACCTGCCGATTGTTCTTTCGTGGTAATTGGGTTGTTGCACCGATGACGCGCGTCTAAAGTTCCGTAGCATCTCTGTAGCATGTAAAGACCTACTAAGCCCCACCGGAAGCCCACGAAAAGCAAGGATTTGGGCAGGTTTGGGCGGTGGTTAGGCGGGGCTTACCTTAGCTGCATGTGGTCCCGAAATGGTCGCCTACTTTAGACGCTTTTTAGTTACTTTTTGATTTCTGCACAAAATCTTCTTAATAATCGTACATTTTGAGGTGAAGGGTGTTTGCATATACGATGCGTAATACGTGCATATAGGATGCGAGGCAGAGAACGAATTGTTTTCTGCCCCGCAAAATCTTAATAATAGTAAACTTTTTAAGTGTCTAATAAGGGTTTGCCAACGGTCGATTAACCCTTTGCCAACCCTCGACCCTCAAAAATACCTATAACAGAGATTAAAATATTAATAAGAGTAAACTTTTAGAGTTACTTCACTCTCGCGCCGGTGGCGGTGTAGAGGTTGCCGTCACGCAGGATATAGAGGTTAGTGCCATAGATGAATTTATTACCCACCCTTTTGTCTATAGTCAAATCTTCTAGTCCTGTCGGCATTGTTGTTTCAAACGAGCCACTATATGTTTGAAGAGGCTGTGCAGACGCATCTTTGGCAATAACTGCGTAAGTATATTCTGTGCCCGGCTCCAAACCATTTATGGTAAACTTATATCCGTTGGATGTCATTTCAGCAGCAGAGGAAGTACGAACTCCATTACGGGCAGGAGCTGCAAAAGTGATGTCAATCATTACGCCTTGATTATTAAAAGTAATCGTGCAGAATAATTCGCCATTCTTGCGTATTTCCAATGTGTAAGTATCTGCATTATCCGTTTGTGGCCAAGTGATGGTAACAGAATGATCATCAGGAGTTATAATTGGCTCCGTAGCAGGAACCTCTTCGGCACCGATAGGTAGTATATTGGTAAATGCTTTCCACTCCCCGGCTTGTTTGTATGCATCAATTGATTGTTTAGGTACATAAACAGGAATAGATTTATCTACACTTTCAAAACAAGAACTACCGCAAGTTGGAGGATTAGTAGCATAGCATGTAATCGAGGTCAAAGCTCGGCAATATTGGAAAGCATTTCTTCCTACACTCATCACACTACTTTGAATTGTCACCGAAGTAAGTTTGCTGCAACCGGAGAAAGTATTTTCTCCTATACTTGTAACACTCTTCGGAATCGTAATCGAGGTCAAAGTTCGGCAATCAGAAAAAGCATCGTCTCCAATCGTGGTAACGGAATTGGGAATAGTTATAGAGGTCAATTGGGCGCACAAAAAGAAGGCACCTTCTCCAATCGTTGTGACGAAATTGGGGATAGTGATAGATGTCAACTTTATGCATTCATAGAAAGCATAACTTCCAATCGTTGTAACGGAACTGGGAATAGTTACCGATGTCAAACCACTGCATCCTTCAAAAGCAGAATTTCCAATCGTTGTGACTTCGCCATCGAAAGTGATTGTGCCAACACCATTGGAAAAGGTATGTGAAGAAATTGCCACGTTAAAAGCATTGACATGAAGACCGTTAGTAACAGAGTCAGTTGTTTCTGCCAATTTCTCCGTTGCCGTGTAGGTAATGATGTTACTCGCAGGAGAGATAACAGGACGCACGGATAGCCCAGAGTAGCGATCGTAGTAGATCCAAACCACGCTGTCCGAATTAAAGCTGAGGTTGTACGCGGAGCTCGAGTAGCTCGAGTAGAGCGAAGAAGACCAGCCGTAGCCATAAGAATCGACATAGTAGAGCGATGAACCGAATCGGTAGCCGGAAGCGGGCAAAAAGATACTATTACCATTCGGACCTTTTACATCGTAGCCATTGATACTATTCTTCTGAGTCCAAGTCCATGTGCATTTCGTGCGCAATTCATCTTGTTCTGCCTTGGTCGGCATACGCCAATTACCGCCCCAATTCACATGAGCGGCATCATCTTCCAGGTCAAGAACGGCTTTGTTGTCCACTATGCCATAAATGCTATCCGTACAATACTTGATTAGGTTGTTTTCACTACCTTGACAATGCTTGTATGTGCTCCAATCATAGGTAGTCTTTGGACTGGTTTCGCCCCAAGCGAAATAATCGCCATACCCTTCAGGAGTAGTGGCTCCTACATTCATATTTGCCCATAACGTACCAGAAGGCAGACCCAAATCCACCATTTCCACACCTTTCGGAGTATCAGCATACATGTTGAGTGCAGCACAGGTAATTGCAATTAAACAAAAAGTTAGTTTTCTCATAATAAGTGTATTTTTTGCCTACTCTTCATCGGATTTTCGGCGAGCTCCGTTTGATATATAGATATTTTATTAGTATCCTAGTTTCCTAGAGAAATAGTATCCTAGATTGCATTAATAGACAAAGAAAAAGCGTGAACTTTCGTTCGCTTCATTTGATTCTTTGAGGTCTTCGACTACCTTTAACAATTCAAATAAATGCACGGAAAACTCACGCTATTAACGTGAGCGTCCGTAAACCATACTTGAATTGTTAATGATTTTTTGAAAGGGTCGAAGTTTCAAAAGATTAAGTTGGGCTTACAACGCTATATTTTATATGTCATGCAGGGCTTTCACCTGCTGCTGAAATCACTCTTTCAGCGTCGCCAATCAATTTTCTATGGTCCTATTGGCAAGGGACGATGTTATTTTGCTCTTAACTTGTATCTAGTCGGCATAACCTTTAAGAATGCTTGATAATCAGCCAAGATAGCGTCATGATTTGGATTGTCTTTTCGCAATAGAATGCCGGTAAAATATTGATTCCCATCAAACGAAACAGATTCGCTATATAGAGTCATCATGTGGTTCATAGCATACTCTAAAAACCACATTTTATACAACCTATTACGAACAGCTCCACGCTGATTCATTGGATCGCACACATATAACATAACTGACGATGCTTGAGCGAAGAACTCCTCAATCACAGCAATAACTACTTCCAAAATCTTAGGATCATGTGCGCCATGCTCATCTTCATTATTAGCAATATAAAAATGATATGCTCCGTTTGGCATAAAGAATTTATCCGCATAGAAACCTACACGATATGTCAAACCGTAGTCTGTAACAAACCTAAACGACATATCAGTCAATTGAATTAACTGATAAGGAGATTTTGCATTAATGGCATCTATAGATAACTTCATAATGCTAACTTTGCTTCTGCTTGCGCAACTTCTTCTAACCATTGTTGTTTTGCATCAAGCATTCCTTGAAACACTCGTGCTGCTTCCTTTGCGGTCCAAGTCTTCTTTTCCATAGTTGTTCTTAAATAAGGGTTATTTATGTTATATTCAAGTTTATACAATTTTTATTCCAAAGCGTAATAAACGCTTTCTTTTAACATGTCATGCAGGGCTTTCACCTGCTGCTGAAAGCACTCTTTCAGCGTCGCAAAATGCTCACCATATTTACATTAAATTCATTTTGCGGTGCAAAATTACAGAAAAAAAATGATATTTGCAAATTTGTGGGCATTATTTCTCTATTATTTTAGTTTTTTACTAGTTTACTAGAAATCTAGGACCGCTGACGCTATACTAGAAAATTTAGATTGCTACGCTGGACTAGTGGGATAGAACACTAGAGCACTAGATGCATTGGCAAAAGAGTGGCAATTGGTCGGGATGGGATTCAAAATGATTGCCAATGACGACTATGTCGGCACCGGCTTGGAAAGCAGCGTGCATAGCCTCGGGTGTACATATTCCTCCTCCTACGATAAGGGGGATGGAAATGGCTTTTCTTACGCTTGCTATTATATCGGTTGAGACGGGAGTGAGCGCTCCGGATCCGGCTTCCAGGTAGATGAGTTGTTTGCCTAATAACTGTCCGGTTATGGCTAAATCGGTTATGTATTTAACTTGATCTTGTGGAATAGGCGTAGAGTGGGAGGCTTGTGCCACGCTAGTTGGTTTTCCTCCGTCGATAAGGATATATCCCATAGGGATAGATTCTATTTTAGCCGCCATGATAGCCGGAGCCGCAGCCAGTTGTTGTCCAATTAAGACGTCTGCCGATTGGGCGGATAGGACGGAAAGGAAGAGGATGGCATCTGCATCGGCTGTGAATTGGTTTTCATTGCCAGGGAATAGTACGATGGGGCGGGATGTGATGGAACGTATTTTTCCGATGAAATCAGGGGCAATCGCACCTGTACTACCTCCTACAAGGATGATATCGGCTTGGTCTAATTCTCCAGGTCCGAAGGCGATAGGTTGTTCAGGGTCGAGCAGAACCGCAAGCATTTTGTGGGTCTGTTGGCGAGCTGATAATATGTGTTTTAGAACCGCTTTCATATTGAAAAATCACTTTGTCCATCGGAAAGACTCAATCATATGCGTTACGTCCGTTTGGAGATAATCAATAATGGGCGCTAATGAGTCGCGATTAGGTACGCAGTTGATATAAACAGATCCTCGAACGAAGTGGTGGGTTGAGTCGGTTAGGTAGAACTGAACCGGCGTAGCCGTATTTCCTTCGAGGGAGAAGTACATACCATGTACGTTTTGTATGGGATTGTGGTATTCGCGTTCAGGAATGGCGGTTGCTTTGATGGCATGAGAGAACACGAATTCGTTCGCATCATCTAATAATTGCTTCAAGTTATGTCGGATGGGTTTGTAGGAGCAATAGATGGTGGCATTTAGGGAGGGGTAGTTGATGTTGACCCAATAGTGTTCATTGGGTTCGGGGATAATAACCGGCTTCGCCGAAGTAGATAACTGGAAGGCATAAGGAAAGGATTTCATTACCGGATCTAATTCAGAAGTCTGGTATTGGGGTTGGGGTAAAGCAATCCTATAATAACCATATTCTTTTGGGGTAGCAGGTTTAGAGCATGAACTTAAAAAAGTAGATGTTCCTAATAGCATTATCCAGCAAGCATATATGTGCCACTTTTTTGTCATAAAATACATTTTTCGGTTGCAAAATTACAAAAATTAAATGAAATATGCAAATTTTTCCAAAAAAATCGCGCACGCGCTTGCATATATGCGAAATATTGTGTATATTTGCACGATTTTTGGAATATTATGTCGCAATCAATATCAAATATTACCATGAACACGAACAATTATTGTGTAATTATGGCCGGTGGTATAGGCAGTCGTTTTTGGCCTTATAGCCGCAACCACAGGCCGAAGCAGTTTTTAGATTTCTTTGGTACTGGCAAGTCGTTGTTGCAGATGACGGTCGATCGTTTTCGTCCCTTGGTGCCAATTGAGAATGTCTTAATTGTGACGAATGTGTTGTATAGGGATCTTATTTTGGAGCAGATTCCTGATTTGAAGGCGGAACAAGTGTTGTGTGAGCCTGCTCGTAGGAATACGGCACCTTGTATAGCATACGCGACTGCGCACATACGTGCGAAAGTTTTTCAGAAAGTGTATGGCAGACATTTGCAGCCGGAGGATGTGGTGGATTGGAATGATGAGAAATTGAATGTTCGCATGGTGGTTGCTCCATCGGATCATTTGATTATGCAGGAGTCGGAGTTCCAGCGTGTTATTTCTGAGGGGTTGGAGTTTGTGGGTAAGAATGATTCGTTACTGACATTAGGCATGAAGCCTACTCGTCCGGAAACGGGTTATGGATATATTCAAATGGCAGCAGGAGAGGGTGAATTGAGAAAGGTTAAGACTTTTACAGAGAAACCCAATTTGGAGTTGGCCAAAGCCTTTGTGGAAAGTGGTGAGTTTGTTTGGAATTCAGGTATTTTCTTATGGAATCTTCGTACAATATCCGGTGAGATTTCCCGCAATATCCCTGATTTAGCCGAGAAATTCACGACCGGCGAGTGTTATATGGGAACGGAGAAAGAAGAGGCATTTATTGAGCGAATCTTCCCGACATGTCCGAATATCAGTATTGACTATGGGGTGATGGAAAAGGCCAAGTCTGTTCATGTGATGATGGCTGATTTTGGATGGTCGGATTTAGGAACATGGGGTTCGTTGTATGACTTAAGTAATAAGGATGAGCATCAGAATGTTTCGTTGAAGTGCACCACGAGTTTTTACGATAGTGAAAATAATATTGTAGTGTTGCCGGAGGGTCATTTAGGTGTGATTAAGGGTCTGAATGACTATATTGTAGCAGAATCGGATGGTGTGTTGCTGATTTGTCCGAAGAAAGACGAGCAGCAGATTCGTGATTTTGTAAAGGATGCAGAAGTTAAATATGAGGGTAAATTCAATTAATTAGTTGATTATGAGTTACTTGAATTTTGATAAGACGCTTTTGGTTAATTTAGAGCGCAGTTTAAGTAAAGAAATGATCCGTACTAATCGTGCAGGAACATATAATTCAACGACGTTAACTGATTGCAACACGCGTAAATACCATGGTCAATTGGTGTTGCCAGTTTCTGAGTTGGGTTCGGATAACTATGTCTTATTATCGTCCTTGGATGAGACGGTTATTCAACATGGGGCAGAGTTTAATTTAGGTTTGCATAAGTACGGACCGAATTTATACATGCCGAATGGGCATAAATACATTCGTGAGTTTGACTGCGAAGTGATTGCTAAGACGACCTATCGAGTAGGTGGTGTTATTTTGACGAAGGAGAGGTTGTTGGTTAGTTTTGAGCCACGTGTTTTAATTCGTTACACATTGACTGAGGCTATTTCTCCGATAACGATGCGTTTCCGTCCCTTCTTGGCTTTCCGTAATGTGAATGAGTTGACGCATGAGAATGACCGCGCCAACACCAATATGGATGAGGTGCAGAATGGTCGCAAGAACCGGATGTATGACCAATTCCCATATTTGTATATGCAGTTCTCAAAGAAGGTGGATTATTGCCATAATCCTGCATGGTACAAGGGTATTGAGTATCAAAAGGAGCAGGAGCGTGGATATGAGTATAAGGAAGATCAGATGGTTCCCGGATATTTTGAGCTCACTATGAAGAAGGGTGAGAGTGTGATTTTCTCGGCCGGTATAAGTGAGGTTAAGACGACTACCTTAAAGACATTGTGGCAAAAGGAGTTGGAGCGCAGGAATGTGCGTGATGATATGTTTGCCTGCTTAAAGAACTCTGCTGCGCAGTTCTACAAGAGAGAAGGTAATAAGTGCTATTTATTAGCCGGTTATCCTTGGTTCCATGCCTCGGCTCGTGAGATGTTCTTCTCTACTCCCAGTTGCACCTTGGATATAGACCGTCCGGAGTATTGGGATGCCATTATAGATAAGACGGCTGTGGGCGAGATAGAGGCTTATATTGAGGGTAGGAAGGAAGAATGCCATATTTCTGATATGGACCAGCCGGATGCTTTGTTGTGGTTCATTCGTGGTATTCAAAAGTATGCCCATAAGTACACGGTTAAGCAGGCTGCCGACAAGTATGGTAAGTTAGTGACTGACCTTATTCAATATTATCGTAAGCAGCAACACCCGCGGGCTGTTGTTCACCAAAATGGACTCATTTGGGTAGATGGTACCAGTCGTCCTGCTACATGGATGTGTGCAGAGGAGAATGGTCGTCCTATCACGCCACGAACGGGGTATATAGTAGAGGTGAATGCGTTATGGTATAATGCGCTTAAGTTTGCTTCAGAATTGATGCGTGAGATGGGCAAAGAGATTGGTGCAGACCTGATGGATTATCAAGCAGAGATTACAAGAGAGGCTTTTGTGCAGACTTTCTGGAATGGTATTTATTTGAATGACTACGTGATTAACGATTATCAGAATCGCGAAGTTCGTCCCAATCAGATTTGGGCAGTAGGTTTGCCTTATTCACCTTTGGATAGAAAACAGCAAAAAGCCGTTGTAGATATCTGCACAAAGGAATTGCTGACTCCTCGTGGCTTGCGCACTTTGTCGCCGAAGAGTGGTGATTATCGTCCTATCTACATAGGCGGTCAAGAGGAGCGTAATCGTAATTTCCATAATGGTCCGGTATGGCCGTTCACAATTGCCGCGTATGCGAGAGCGTACATGAACGTGTATAAGCACAGCGGCGTTAGTTTTATGCAACGCCTATTGGTTGGATACGAAGTTGAAATGAGTGCATTATGTATAGGTACCTTGAATGAGTTATATGATGGTAATCCGCCATATAAGGGTCATGGAGGTATGTCATATGCACCGAGTGTGGCTGCTGTTATTTCCGTATTAGATACCTTGAAAAAATACCAAGAACAATGAAAGCATTAATGTTTGGGTGGGAGTTTCCTCCACATATTTTAGGTGGTTTAGGTACCGCCAGTTATGGTTTGACCCGTGGTATGGCCCAGCAGGAAGATTTAGAAATCGCCTTTGTTCTACCAAAGCCTTGGGGAGATGAAGATCAATCTTTTTTGCGCATTATAGGTGCCAATTCGGTTCCTGTACCTGGACGTGGTTGTATTGAGTTTTCAGGTCGTTATCCGGACAACTTGGTTGAGGAGATTGGTAATTACGAGGCTGTAGCACGAGAGATAGCATGGCGGGAAGATTTTGATGTGATACATAGTCACGATTGGTTGACCTATCCGGCAGGAATTGCGGCTAAGTACATCAAACATAAGCCATTGGTTATCCATGTTCATGCAACGGATTTTGACCGCAGTCGTGGTAATGTTAATCCGACTGTTTATTCCATTGAACGTCGTGGTATGGATGAGGCTGACCATATTATGTGTGTAAGTAATTTGACTCGTCAAACCGTGATTGAGAAATACGGGCAACATCCTGATAAAGTTAGTACGGTTCATAATGCAGTTGAGCCGCTAGCCCATCCAGAGGATTTTGTTAAGCATAAACGCAAAGATAAGATTGTTACGTTCTTGGGTCGTATTACGATGCAAAAAGGTCCGGAGTATTTTGTAGAGGCTGCGGCTAAGGTGTTGGAGAAGACGGATGGTGTGCGTTTTGTGATGGCCGGTAGTGGTGACATGATGGCTAAAATGATCGACTTGGTTGCTCAACGTGGTATTGCGGATAAGTTCCACTTCCCCGGATTTATGCGAGGAAAACAAGTGCAAGATATATTGGCAGATTCGGATGTGTATATTATGCCGAGTGTGAGTGAACCTTTTGGTATCTCTCCGCTGGAGGCGATGCAGGTGGGTTGTCCAAGTATTATATCCCATCAATCCGGTTGTGCTGAGATTTTGCAGCATGCTATTAAGACGGATTACTGGGATATAGATGCCATGGCCGATGCTATTTATGCGATTATTAAGTATCCGGCTATGTATAAGAGCCTTCATGAGTTAGGTCAGGAAGAGGTCAATAACATTCGCTGGTATGATGCCGGTTTGAAAGTTCGGGCGGTTTATGACCGAGTTTGTGGCAGACGTTAATTCATTTAGTTAATCGATAGTTTAATAATAGAAATTTAATATTTTTGCGATATGAAGAATATTTGTTTTTGCTTTCAAATGCACGTTCCTTATCGAATGAAACGTTATCGTTTCTTTGATATAGGTCAAGACCATTATTATTATGATGACATGGCCACGGAAGAGTATTTAACCTGGTTAGTAGAAACTTCTTATTTGCCATTAATGCGGACTATCCAAGAGATGATTAAGTTGTCTAAGGGACGTTTTCATTGTGGTATTAGTGTGACGGGTGCTACTTTAGAATTGTTTGAGCAATATTGTCCCGAGATGATTGATCAATTGAAGGAGTTATGTGCCACTAAGTCCGTTGAATTGCTCGCTACTCCGTTTTCTTATTCGTTAGCAGGTGAGTTTGATGAGCGTGAATTGGAGAATCAATTGGAGCAAACGAGTAATATTACGAACGAGTTATTTGGTGTGCGTCCAACGGTTGTATGGAACACCGAGTTGCTTTATACGGATGAGTTAGCGGCATTATTGCATAAGGCTGGTTATAAGGGAATTATGACCGAAGGGGCCAAGCATATCTTAAGTTGGAAATCTGCTAATTATGTATATCAATCGGCAGGTGATCCTAAGATGAAAGTCTTGGCTCGTAATGCAGCATTGAGTGACGAATTAAGTTTCCATTTCTCGGATCCGGGTTGGTATAATTATCCGATGGATGCTGAGAAATATGCTAATCAGTTGAATGCTCTGCCCGAAGGTGAGAACTTAATTAATATCTGGTTAGGTGCAGAGACTTTTGGTGTGCGTCAACAAGCAGGCAGTGGTATTTTTGATTTCTTGCGTGCATTACCTTATTATGCTTTAGAGCGTGAGATGGGTTTTGTTACTCCTTCTGAAGCTATCCGCAAGGCCGCAGTTACGACGGATGTTATTTCGTCGCCGTATGCTCTGACTTGGGCCGGTGAGGCGAAAGATTTGAGCATCTTTGCCGGTAATGATTTGCAGCAAGAGGCTATCCAAAAGTTATATGCTGTAGCGGAGCGTGTTAAGATGTGTCAGGATAAGCGTTTGAAGTCCGACTGGGCAAGGTTACAAGATGCTAATTATTTGCATCAAATGAATCATATTGACCAGGGGTTAACTCAGTATGAGTCGGCTTACGATGCGTTTATCAATTATATGAATATTTTGGCAGATTTCCTGCAATTGGTTGACGAACAATATCCAACTACGATTGAAAATGAGGAGTTGAATTCGTTGCTCAAGACAATCAATAACCAAGAGAAGGAGATTGCTCAACTTCAAGGTGAAGTACGTAAGTTAAAGGCGAAAAAGAAGTAAAGTGAAGCGAGTTCAGACTTGGAGTTGGTTAATTCTGGTACTTTTAGTATTAGGGATAGGGGAAGTTTCGGCAAAAAAGAAACTTCCTAAGACGGTTGTGCGTGCATGGACGCTGCCCGAACCATTAGGCTTAGCCGATACCGTAGAGGTGGATAGTACGTTCAAGAACTTCCCGATGCGTAATGAGTTGTATGACTTAAGTATATGCAATATTTATAACGGAAACTTGGTTTCTCCGACTATGTCGGCTATTTATTTCAACCGCACTCATAAAACTCAGTTCTTCTTTGGTGACGCATACGATATTTACACACCCACTCCGCATGATGTTCGCTTCTATAATACAACGACGCCGTATTCATCTATTTCGTACAAACGTGGCTTCAAAACTTACCATGAAGATGATGAGTTGAAGTTCTTCTTCACAGGTAATGTAACCAAACGTTTTAATTTAGGTACCACGCTTAATTACACCAATGCGGTAGGTCATTATCGGTCACAGTCTGGTAAGACCTTCAATGGTAGTGTGTTTGGTTCATTCAATGGTAATCATTATAGTTTACAGGCTGCTTTCACGTTCAATAACATGAGTTCGTTCGAGAATGGAGGATTGACCGATCCAAGTCAGATTAGTAATTCTGAAATGGAAACGGAGGATATTCCCACCAATCTCAATGCGATGACGGGTTATCGGTATTTGAGTGGCTATCTGAATCATTATTACAGCATCTGTGTGGAGCGTGAGCAGACGGTGCATTACCGTGAGCGAGACTCTCGTGGACGATGGATGGACTTGGATTCGACGCGCATCATATATGTGCCGGTTACTACGTTTAGGCATGTTTTTGAGGTCAGCGACCAAACTCGGCGTTACATAGAAAAAGGACCACAAACATTCTATCCAAATAACTATTATAATTCACAAAGCACCCGTGATTCGGCGGCATATTTATCAATAAAAAACACTTTGTCCATCACATTTGAGGAAGAATTTAATACGAAACTTAAGTTTGGTGCAACAGTGTTTGTGATGCACGAAGCGGAGCGACATTTATTTGGTTCAGGACGAGGGGTAAATTTATCCAATGGCACGATTCACTACAATGATGTTTTATCTTCGTCTTTCTCTCAAATGAATCAACTGGATTGGCGTTATGAGTGGGGGAATAGTTTGATAGTGGGAGGTGAGTTGTATAAAAACCGAGGTAAGTATGTCCATTATGGTTTTGGCGGTAATGTAGCGGTGGTTGGTGCTAGAATAGGTGAATTTAAGGTGTTTGGTCACCTCAATGCAGGATTCCGTTTGGGCAAAGATAGTATGACGATTAATGCTAATGCTTCGTTCGGGAATGAGACTCCGGATCCTTATGCTTACCATTATTGGGGTAATCATGCTCGCTGGGGATATAGTGATAATACGTATGATGAAATTAAGTTAACTAAAATGTATCGTTTCCATGTTGGTGGTCAAGTTGCCTACCCAACTAAGTGGGTTACTCCTCGTATTAAAGTGGATTATGAGAATATATCGCGATATGTTTATTTTGATATAGATCATGCTACTCCTCAACAGATGGCCAGTGGCAAGAGCATATCGGTTTTGGCCGCAGACGTTGAGTTGGATATCACTACGCCGTGGTTGAATTTAGATAATCATGTTATTTATCAATATGCCTCCGATGGTCCAATTACCGTTCCAACTATTTCGTTGTACACGAATCTTTATTATCATGGTGTTTGGTTTAAGGCATTGGATGCTCAAATAGGTATAGATTTAAGGTATAACACGCGTTACTATGCACCTATTTGGAATCCGGCTATTGGTCAGTTCTGTGCCCAGAATAAGGAGAAGGTTGGTAATTACCCAACATTGAGCGCGTATGTTAATTTCTATGTTCGTTTATTGCATTTACGTTTCTTTGCCATGTACCAGCATTGGAACACAACAATTATGTCAAGATATTACTTTACTATGCCGGGGTATCCCGAGAATCCAGATGTTTTCCGAGCCGGCTTAGCATTCCATTTCTATAAATAATATGGACTATACACAACATGCACATAAGGTATTAGAGTTCGCTAAGCAAGAAGCAGAGCGGCTGCAAAACATATCCATTACGCCGGAGCATTTGCTATTGGGCATTTGTCGTCTTCAAGAGAGTAAGGCGTACGAATTACTATGCCGCTCCGGTGTTGTCTTAGACGAATTAAAACTGCGATTGGAGGAGCATCTCCAAACCTATACGCAGTCGCCTAATGCTAGAGGTTTAGGCTTTTCTCAAGCGACGCATATCATCGTAGAGATGTCGCATTTGGAGGCAGAATCATATCAGGAACGTTCGTGCGGAACGGCTCATATCCTATTGGCTATTATGCACCATCGTGCTAATTATCCGGCTATGTTGTTGGATAATGAGTACAATGTGAATTATGATACCATCGAGCGGCTTTATCCCCATCCTGCAGATGTAAGTAATGATGATGTTGCACAAGAAAAAGAAGATTTACCAACCGAGATACTTTCTCATTTGGCAGGAGCTGGTTTTGTGCTATTAAATGGAGCACTGAAGAATGGGATGGTAGCCATGAAGCATCTGGCAGCAGGAGAGAATAAGTCGGTGCCCCAAGAGGAGGAGCGTAAGGAAGAACCTAAGTCCGAAACGCCATTGTTGGATCGTTATGGCAGAGATCTAACTCAGCAAGCCCAAATGGGGTTATTAGATCCTATTATCGGTCGGCAAACAGAGATACAACGGTTGGATCAAGTGCTGAGACGTAGAAGAAAGAATAACCCTATTCTGATTGGCGAGGCCGGAGTCGGAAAGACGGCTATTGTAGAGGGACTGGCGCAGAAATGGTGTAATAGTCGAATAGAAGCAGTTCGTCATCGTCGTTTGATTGCATTAGACATGGCTGCTATTGTGGCAGGAGCGTCTTTCCGAGGTGAGTTTGAGCAACGAATGCATGATATTATAGAAGAAACACGGACTCATACCAATTGCATCTTGTTCATAGACGAGATTCATACTATTGTGGGAGCAGGTAATACGCGGGGAGCTTTGGATGCAGCCAGCATCCTCAAACCGGCTTTGTCACGCGGAGAAGTACAATGTATAGGTTCAACAACGATTGCTGAGTATCGCCAAAGTATTGAGAAAGATGCAGCACTAGAAAGGCGCTTCCAAAAAGTACCGGTAGAAGCTCCAAGCATCGAAGAGAGTTATCGTATTTTACAGGGATTGAAATCCTGTTATGAAAACCATCATCATAAGTCATATACCGACGAGGCCATACGTGCATGCGTGGAATTGAGCAGTCGTTATCTGCCGGACCGTGAGTTGCCGGACAAGGCTATTGATGTAATGGATGAAGCCGGTACGCATACTATTCATACTACAATTACGGAAGACGATATTGCTCGTGTAGTTAGTATCATGTCCGGAGTTCCTGTACATCGCGTAGCCAAAAAGGAGAAGGAGCAATTGCAGCAACTGCCCAATAACTTAAAAAAGCGCGTGATAGGTCAAGATAAGGCTATTGATCAAGTCGTACGAGCCATTCGTCGTTCCCGATTGGGATTGCGCGAAGGCAATCGACCTATCGGAACATTCTTCTTTATGGGGGCAACGGGAGTGGGAAAGACTTATTTATCTCAATGTCTAGCCGAAGAATTATTTGGTAGTCGAGACGCCATTATTCGTTTTGATATGTCCGAATATATGGAAAAACATGCTGTCTCTCTTTTGGTTGGTGCCCCTCCGGGATATATTGCTCATGAGGATGGAGGTAAATTGACGGAAGCGGTGCGCAGAAAACCTTATTCCATCGTACTTTTTGATGAGATTGAGAAGGCACATCCGGATATATTTAATGTCTTACTGCAGGTGCTCGATGAAGGACGATTGACGGATCGACAAGGACATTCGGTTGATTTCAGAAATACCATTATTATAATGACATCCAATGTGGGAACACGTCAATTACAAGACTTTGGTGCAGGATCAGGATTTGAAGCAGGACAAATCACCGGTTCGGTAGCGGAAAAAGTGATGGAGAAAGCACTGAAGAAAATGTTCCCGCCTGAGTTCATAAATAGAATAGACGATATCATCACCTTCCAACCATTAACTAAGGAACATATTGAATCGATCGTTCGAATCGAATTGGGTAACTTGCGTAAACGCTTATCGATGCAAGGATATCAGTTGAGTCTAACTCCTGCCTCACAACGTGAATTAATGCGTGCGGCATACGATCCTAAGAATGGTGCTCGCCCCGTGAAAAGAGCTATTCAACGCTTATTGGAAGATAAGATTACAGACGTGATTATGGATAATCCATCCATTGTGAAGATTAGAATATAAGGCTAATCATAGAAACCGAGAATATAAACTTTAAAATATAACAATTATGACATTAGAAATTACAGATTCCAACATTCAAGAACTCATATCAGAGGGTTCTCCGTTAGTGGTAGATTTTTGGGCACCTTGGTGCGGACCTTGCAAAATGATGCTTCCCATTGTGGATGAATTAGCAGAAGAGTTTGCCGGTAAGATTCGTGTAGGTAAGATGAATGTAGATGAGAACGTCGATGCCTGCGAACAGTATGGTATAATGAGTATTCCAACAATGCTCTTCTTCAAGAATGGAGAGTTGGTAAATCGCCATGTTGGGGCGGCTCGTAAGCAGGATATCGTGCAACAAATGGAGGCGATTTTATAAGGTAAAGCAATAAATTTAGAAATAAATTTGGAAATATCGCAAAAAAAGTGTACCTTTGCACCCGCTTTTCGTCACGAAAAGAAGAAACCCGATGAGGTGGTAACACCAAAGAGGAGAGGAGGAGCTCCTGCCGTCTGCTGATTTAACGAAGTGGTATCAGCCTTTACGGACTGGTCGCTCCGACGAGGGGTCTGGTAGCTCAGTTGGATAGAGCAACAGCCTTCTAAGCTGTGGGTCCCGGGTTCGAATCCCGGCCGGATCACAACAAAAGAAAACCAATATGCGTCAATTAAAAATTACCAAATCAATTACCAATCGTGAGTCCGCTTCATTAGATAAGTATCTGCAGGAGATCGGTCGCGAAGAGTTGGTGAGTGTTGAAGAAGAAGTAGAATTAGCAGGTCGCATCCGAAATGGTGATCGTGCTGCATTGGAGCGTTTAACTCGTGCCAATTTGCGCTTTGTGGTTTCTGTTGCTAAGCAGTATCAAAATCAAGGACTGAGTTTGCCGGACTTGATTAATGAAGGCAACCTGGGCCTGATTAAAGCTGCTGAGAAATTTGATGAAACTCGTGGTTTTAAATTCATTTCATACGCGGTATGGTGGATTCGCCAATCCATCTTACAGGCGCTTGCCGAGCAATCTCGTATCGTTCGTTTGCCTCTCAACCAAGTCGGTTCGTTGAATAAGATTAACAAAGCTTTTCAGCGTTTTGAGCAGGAACATGAGCGCAAACCGTCCGCCGAGGAATTAGCAGAAGTGCTGGATATACCCGTAGATAAGATTGCCGATACACTCAAGATGTCTGGCCGCCATATCTCCGTGGATGCTCCTTTCGTTGAAGGAGAAGACAACTGCTTGATTGATGTGATGGTGAATGAAGATAGTCCCAATGCCGATAGAGGTCTAATCAATGAATCGTTGTCTCGCGAAGTAGATCGCGCTCTAAATACATTAACCAGCCGTGAGGCTGATATCCTGCGTAAGTTCTTTGGTTTAGGTATGCCGGAGAAAACCCTCGAAGAGATTGGCGAAGATTTGCATCTAACGCGCGAGCGCGTGCGTCAAATTAAGGAGAAGGCGATCCGTAAACTACAGGCCGGCAATCGTAGTCGTATTCTAAAAACGTACTTAGGTTAATTTGCTGCTTACCATATTATTGGCTGCCTCGGCTCATTTAGCCAATATACAGACGGCCAGAACGGATGATTGGACTGCATTCCAAAATCCGGCATGTTTAGACCAAACAGAGCGTTTTCAAATAAGCGCACAATACGACAACCGATATCTATTATCGGCCCTAAACACAGCACAAGTTCAATTCGGATATTGCAATCCCTATGTCAATGTTGGCATAGGGTATTGTTTTTATGGCTATAGTAAGTATCAAGAGATGCAAGTGGGATTATCCCTAAGCCGGCGATTTGGCAGATTTACATTAGGACTTGGTGCAAATTACCAAACTATTTATGCTGGAGATAATCTCAAATATAAGGGCACTTTCTTTCCTCTAATAGGAGCCACAGTAGATATCACTTCTAAATTCACGTTGGGTGTTTTTACATCCAACCCTTTCTTGCAAAAGATACGTATTACGGATGATGAGAAACAGGCCCTTCCTGCCATCTATTCCATAGGAACCGATTATCGGTTCTATAAAGGCTTTCATTGGTCCGTACAGGGGGATTATGATCCCACCTCAACCTGGAAGGTGGCCACTTCAATAGAATGGCAATGTGTGGAGGCGGTCAATCTAAAAATAGGCACCTACTATTGCAATTGTCTCGTCGGATGTCTGGGAATAGGTCTGCGTTTTGGTGGCTTTGGATTAGATACAAACGTAGAAGTGGATCCACGATTGGGAGTAAGTTTACAAGTCAGAATAGGCTATAAAATCCTATGAAAAAGTGCGTATTCATCATATTATTAGGCCTGTCTTTTCTGCATAGTCGGGGACAAACGGTTCAGGATATAATTGCTGATATATATGAGCAATTAGCTGAAGATGGTGGCGTGGATATGGAAGAACTATCCCAGGAATTATTGGAACTGCATGCCCAACCGATTAATATCAATACTGCCACCGAGGACGACCTGCTGCAATTGCGTTTCTTGTCGTATGTGCAAATTGATAATATCCTCAATTACGTGCAGAAACATCCGATGGAAAGTATCTATGAACTGCAACTAGTGCCCGGATTACGCGATTATGAGATCCGCAACCTGACTTATTTCCTCAAGGTTGCCAAGCCGGAGGAACGAACACCCATCTATGCCAAGGAGGTCTTTTATTATGCCAAGCATGAACTTACATTACGTACGGATGCGCGTAATATAGAGAACAATGAGAAGGATCCCTTTTATGGTAATCTGCGCTATCGATTTAATTATCATAATCAGGTGCAGGCTGGTATTACTATCCAACGTTCTCCTCATAATAATTGGAAGGACATCAACTATGGCGGATATATTCAACTTAAAAACATAGTACCTCACCTCAAAACCTTAGTATTAGGCAATTTTGAAGGCCAGTTTGGTTTAGGGTTGGTGCTTGGTCAATCTACCCACATGGGTAAAAGTTCGTATATATTATCCTCTGCTAATGGAGCAGAAGGAGTGCGCAAATACGGTTCTGTTAGCCCTGCCTATGATTACTTACATGGCATCGCCACTACGCTTTCTTTTGGAATGGCAGATGTGTCATTGTTGTATTCCATGCGTGCTGAGAAAGATCATTGGCATCATGTGGTAGGAATGAATACTACTATTCATCGCAAGAATTGGAAAGTGGGTTTGACGGCCCTAGAAGATATCTATTCCAAAGATTCTGCTATGACCTCATTGGGTATCAATGCCCGGTATAACCATGGACGATGGGATGTGTTCGGAGAGGTGGCTGCTACCTATAATAGTGCTCAACATTTTTCCGCTAACAGACGATGGGGAGTAGGAACCATTGTTGGGGCTAAACTGACACCTATTGAAGGATTAGGATTCGTCTTGTTATATCGTTACTATTCGCCCTGTTTTCAAAATCGTTATGCTTATGCGTTCTCTGAAAGCAGCAAAGTGGGGGATGAAAACGGCTTTTATATCGGTTCTGAAATCCGCCTATTGCCTAAATGGCGCTTTGCCTTATATGCGGATGGATTCCGTTTTGCGGATGCTAAATATGGTATTCCTTATCCTAGCAATGGCTTTGATGTCATGGCTCAAGCGGATTATGAAATCAACAAAACAATGATGACTTATCTGAAGTTCCGCGCCCGACGAAAAGGCATGAAAAACACCTACTCCTTACGCTATCAATATACGTGGAATAGCGACGGATGGCATTTACGTACGCAAGCCGATGCAACGTTTGTCAAACAGGATACAACGGCATTAACATGGGGTGCAAGTATCTATCAGGATATTCAGTACTCTTTCAGGAAAGTGCCCATTACGATGTTGTTGCGATTGCAATGTTTTGATATACGCAATTGGGATAATCGTATCTATACGTACGAGAATGACGTGCTGTATGCTAATTCCATTCCAGCTACATATGGCATCGGCGGCCGTTGGTTCGTCAACTGCCGATATCAAATCAATCAACATTGGGGGCTATATCTACGGGTGAGCCAAACTATCTATCATCCGAATTGGATGGTTGACCATACTACCAAGTCCGAAGTGCACCTTCTGATTAGGGGCAGCTGGTAAGATTATTGCGGATCAACGTCAGGAAGAACCTGCACGCCTTTAAAGGCAGGAAACGATTGCAGCGTGTCAATCTGTTGCTGCAGCAATTGCTTGGCTTTAGATAGATTAGAGGAAGCCTCAATACGCAGATTAAAGGACCTTAGGTGCATGGTCTGAATCTTGCTGATGGCAGGAGTGATAACATCCGTGCAACGACTCCCAAAGATAATAGCCAATTGTGCTTGCAACCAAGCCGCAGCCTGACTAACTCGTTCCTCATTTCCGTGCCGCAGAGTAAGCGTGATCTGCCGATAAAAAGGTGGGAAACGGAATCGATGTCGTTCTTCTATCTGTGCCTGATAAAAAGCATCCGTGGCATGGTCACAAACATAGCGGAAGATAGGGTGCTCAATATCAAAGGACTGAATGAATACTGCACCTTGTTTTCCTGTTCGCCCGGCTCGTCCACTCACTTGCTCTAACATCTGATATGCTCTCTCATAACTCCTGAAATCCGGCTGGCTAATTAGTGCATCGGCATTCAAAACAGCCACAAGGCTAACATCATCAAAGTGAAGTCCCTTAGTTACCATCTGCGTGCCAATGAGTATGTCCACTTCATGGTCCGAGAAGGCACGGATGATATGCTCATAATCGTTTTTCTTGCGCGTAGTGTCTAAATCCATTCGGGCTACACGAGCCTCAGGAAATAATTGAGACACCTCTTCTTCCAATCGTTCTGTACCAAATCCATGCAGTTTCATCTCTCCGCCACATTTCGGACAGCGACTGGGAACAGGATAGGAACGCCCGCAGTAGTGACATACCAAGGTGTTACCATGACGATGATAAGTCAGACTCACATTGCAATCGGAACAGGTGGGAATAGCTCCGCATTCGGTGCATTGGATATAAGGAGCATAGCCTCGACGATTAAGGAAGAGAATAATCTGCTTTTTTTGTTCCAGTTCCTGACGAATACGAGATACCAGCGGGTCGGAAAAATGCATATACATCTCCTTGCGATGGTATTGTTGCTTGAGATCAATTAGCGTGATGGCGGGCAGTTGAAGTCCTTGATAACGCTCACTAAGTGTGACATATCCATACTTACCACGTTCAGCTAAGAACCGTGATTCAATAGAAGGGGTGGCGGAACCTAATAATAACTTAGCATGAGCATATGAAGCCATCATGGCGGCTACTGCACGAGCATGGTAGCGGGGAGCCGGTTCTTGCTGCTTATAGGACGACTCATGTTCCTCATCCATGATGATTAAGCCTAAGTTATGCATGGGCAGAAAAACCGCTGAACGGGCACCTACAATCAGTCGAGGACTATGATCAAGCAACTGCTGACGATAGATTTCCATACGTTGTGCATCAGAGATACGCGAGTGATAAACGCGCAACTGATTGCCAAAAATGCGCTGGAGCCGATCTGTCAGTTGAGTGGTAAGAGCTATCTCAGGAACCAGATAAAGAACTTGATGACCTAACCGCAACTGCTCCTCAATCAGGTGAATATAAATCTCCGTCTTACCGGATGAAGTTACTCCCTGTAGAAGGACAATATCCTGACATTCAAACTGAGTTTGGATACTCTTGAACGCTTCTTTCTGAGGATCATTAAGTGCATTCTTAGGAATAGTAACTCCATTGAAATGGTCAATCACAACACGCCTGCGCTTGGATTCAGCCATGGAATAATGATGATCTAACGCCTTGGCCGGTAAGGCTGCGGCCATTACATCTCCCAAGGGACACATGTAATAGGATGACATCCATTGCCATAACTTCAATTGCTGGGTAGTGATAATGGGAAATGGATCCAATAATTGAATAATAGGCCGAATAGTAATGTCCGGATTAAGTGGCGTAGCATGCGGGCGTAGTATAATTCCAATCACTACCTTACGCGCCAATAGAACCAAAACACGGGAACCAATAGGCGGCATTGGCATGTCGGGAGGCAAAGCATACGTGTACGTATCCCGAATAGCAAGTGGTAATATGACGTCCACTAAATCGGTCATCATAAGTACGGATTAGCAGGGGTGAGAATAAGGGGGAGGTTGGACGATATGATGGGGAAAATAATGGCCTCCGTTTGTTGGAAGAGTTGCTTAAGCGATTCATTATTTTGCATCATATCAATATACCATTGAGCCTCATCCAAAGATTCCAAACCTTCTATCTGTAGTGCCGATTGTTCAGGCGAGAAAATAGATATCTTCTGCAGGTCAAAGTCCTTAATCAGGAATTGCGAGAAATTGAACAAGGCCACCTGATAAAGCAGTTCATTCAAATCCTCTTCGTTAGCCTTAATCACTATATATACCAGACTGGGCTCACGTGTCTCCATAGACCATTCTTGGGTGGTTGGTTCTTCTTCAACCTCTACCACTACCTGGGCGCGTTGCTCTTGCAAGGACGATGTTGAACCACCTTGTTGACTTTCTCTACCTTGACCCATAAGAGCTAACATATCCTTGGCCATGGCAGATAACTCATGCTCCGGATAACGAGTTACCATATCATTTAGTGCTTGCTGGAAGGCCTGCTGTCCGTCTTTCTTAGCCGTGGCAACGGCATTCAGGAAGAGCATGCGAGGCATGATGGGAGATAGAGGATAAGAGGAGGTGGCGTACTCGCAGTTGGTTTGAACTTGTGCATAGCGAGCTGCACGATATGCATTATACGTGTCCTCATACAACGAGTCTTGTTCCGTTGCCATTCGTTGCAACTTAGCAAAATAATTAGGATCGGACACTATCTGAGCCTGCGTTGATTGGGGGAATTGCTGCAAAATCAATTGCCGGAAGTACTTAGCTCGCTCCTCGTTATGGATGCGTAAGGCATCTAAATATTGGTCATAAAGTACATCCAACATTCGTGATTCATTAGGGAAACGCCGTTGATAATCAGCCAAGGTGAGGTCACTCATTTGTCTATCCTCCACGCGGTCGCGGTACAGATAGATAAGTTCGTAAAGCGCATCGGCTATAAGTGAATCACTTAGCGCATAGTCCTGCGGGGTGCGCGGAATCTGTTGCAAGTAATACTCAGGATTATGTATGTCGGTAGATTTCGTACCTGACGATGGGGTTGATAACGAGTCTGATACAACCGTCGTAGAGTCCGTACTTCCCATCTCTGTACCGCTGTTCCAATCTGCTACGGTAACAACGGATTTGCTCAGTCGTCTCCAGTTATCTTCTAAGGCACGTTGACCCCACTTGCGCATAAACTCCTGCTTACCGGATTTCATCAGTTGAGGGTTATAGAAGTACCAATTGGCATCTTCGCCTATGCGGTTACCTAACATACGAGAGGTATTCACACTCTGCAACCCTCCACCTTCGGCCTCTAACTCAGCCTCTCGCGCACTCTCTGCTGCACGAATAGAATCTTGTTTCTCGGCTTCTATCAAATCGGCTATGATGCGCTCAACTATCTGACGCTGTTCTTCCTCCGTGAGCGTTCCTAAGTGTTGTAAGGAATCTTGTAATTGAACCGTTTGTATATCCACTACCACTTCGTCTAATACTTCGCTACGATGTAAAACGCGGTCATAGTCTTGATGCGAAGAGGCTATGATGGCTGTTGCCTGTTTATAGCAAGGTAAAGCATGCGGATAGTCGTGGCGATCGTAGTACAGGTCGCCTGCCGTAATCAATACCCCTGCTTTGGCATCTCCTTCCTGCGTGGCTGCTTCAATACCCTTCTCATAGTAGGCCAAGGCACGTGTGGTATCGCCTTTGGCAAGGTAGATATTACCAATCGTACCATATAATTGGTCTAACTGGTCGCGGTATTTATACAAGTTCGCCATACGATTAAGCCGTTTGATTGTCCGTAAGGTATCTCCGTTCAATTCGGCATATAATAGCCGTGCATTAAACTCCATCTGCACATCCTTGGGGTGCATCTTATACACACGCTTAAAGGCAGCTTGAGCAAGGCTCTTTTGGTTCGTTTCGCGGTATAATTGTCCTAAAACGAACTCAAATCGAGGCAAGTACTGCTTCCGCTTCTCGTCTTTCTTGGCTACCCGCACAAACGGAATGGCTTCGGCATGGTGATCTCCTTTAAGCAAGATGTCGGCATTCACCGCAGAGAAGAAATTCTTGTGACGGCGATTCAGATTATCTACTTGTACTTTCTGCAGTATATCTTCGGCTTCATATATCCATCCCATCTCGCCGTATGCTCGGGCTACCCATAGTTGACATTGGGCCTGGATATCAGGATTGTTATCGTATAAACGCTCAATATAACGGAATGTACCTACCGACTCCAAAAACTCTCCCTTGTGGAACTCACTTTGTGCCAGCATAAACCAAGCACGATACATCTGATTATTAAATTCCTTGCTCTTGAGCCAATTCTGATAGGCTGGTTTCTTGGCTTTTTTGGAATTCACTTTGGGACGCGCATGAATAGAATGCAGTTTGATACATTTGCGGCTTTTCTCAATCGATTTATCAAAGGTGGATGCTGCTGACTCTGCCGCCTCATGATCGCTAATAGGATAGAGTGGCAAAATCGTGGCAAAATTGTCCGAATGAGCCTCATTAAGAGCATTCATCCCTTCGTCATAAGACAATCGTCCGTTGAAATAAACATTATGAACTGTTTTAAGTTGATGCCATGCGCGAGATGCCCCTGTGTTCTTTTGAGTAGAACAAGAGGTACAAAGAACAATCGCGATAACTAATGATATGTATGATAGGTGTTTCAAAATGCAATTATTTTAGTCCTTTAACATGGGTTGGAGCCGGAATGAATTCCTTAAGATAGAAAGGTGTATAGTAGGCCATTTCGATAGTTTGAATAGGCTGTGCCTGTTCGGCCAGTACTCCCATATAGGCGGCATGGGGTATGATGTCCGGCAAGAAATGAATATGTGGCAGCGTGAGCACCGTCTGGCATTTGGCTGCCCCGTCTCCGAAGTAATAAATGGGTCGATTGATAGGTAACCATTGACCGTCTTCTACCACTTGCGCCATGACCGATGATGTCCGTTGCAACTGTGCGTTGTATAGCGCCGTATAAACCTCCATTCGACGGGCGTCTATCATGGGCAGCAGAACGGCATCTTCGGGTAACGTGTGTGTCGCAATCGCTTGCTGGCAGAGGATATTCAAGGTTGGTATAGGAATAAGTGGTACGTCCCAACCATAGCATAACCCTTTGGCGGTACTCAAACCGATGCGCAATCCGGTATAACTGCCGGGACCTTCGCTCACCGCCACCGCATCCGCTTTCCAACCTTGTTCCTGTCCTTCCTTGATGAGCTCATCAATAAAGGTAGGTAGCAGCGATGCATGATTACTGCCTTCCGTACTGATGCGCGAAGCTACTGCTTGGCCATTGATGCACCATGCTGCGGAACAGACGGATGTACTGGTTTCTATTGCTAATATGGTCATTACAATGCAAATTTATCCTCATGATGTCCCGGAATAAGGACATGATGGTTGGCGATAGGATTGGTCTGGAAATAATGACTCACCTTATCGTCTATCTCAAGCCAAACCTGCGTGCGACACAGATTGGGTTCGTATTGATTACTAACCAATTGAACATTGGCTGCAAACAACCGTTTGAGGTCTCCACTCAGTTTAACTAAGGTGTAGTCTCCTTCCGGCAGTTCGCCATGAATAGCTACGCCAATGCCTGACTCGAAGTGGGTGGTGAGTGAATGACAGGTCGTCATACTTAATGGTAGCGTGCAATGAGCAAATAGCATGCGGCCGTCCTCTATGCGAGCAGGATTGCATTGGAATCCCGGACAGCCCGTCAGTCGCTGACAGAGCATCATCGTCAGCAGGGTAGGTATATCTCCTTCGCAAGCCGCAGGTATGCCTTCGTCATTCAGTCGGCTCAATGCAATACACCCGGTGTTCTTAACCGTGGATAATAGGTCAAAGCACCGTAATGTAACGCCACTCAACTCATACTCGGCTATCAGTTCTTTGAGTCGGTCGTAAATGGCATTAGCCCCATCTATGCCGGGGTCCACTTCACCTAAACTGGTTACGCGCTCTATAGGTATATCCACCAATTGAATACCTAAATTCGTTTCAACGTTGTGATAATCTACATGACTGGCAATCAACCAATCACTCGGCATTCCGATAACTCCTAATCTCTCCATGACCATTATTGATATTGATCCAACTTAGAATTTCGCAGCAGGCAGCCAGAGAGTTACTCTGTTGTCCGGCAATTAAGTAAATAGGTTCATCCAAGGTGATGGCACCTTCATGAACTTTTTGCAAGAAGAGTTGCTCCGAACCACCTGTCATAACAGCTACAACTTGGTGGTCTTTTACCCATTGTTCATCCAGTTGAGGCAGTTGAATTGGCTCTTGATGCAACGATGATGCTAAAATGTGTAACATGATTAATTTCTTTGCTCGTTCTTCTTATCTCACACTCGTGAGTTTCTTTATCTTTTCGTTTAACGCTTCTTTCTTCATCAATTCCTCAATGCTCAAGTGCATGCGGTAGTTCCAGAAGTGACGAGGATTGCTTGGCAGGTTGATACGATCGGCATGAGCATCCTTGATACGTACATTACCATCAACGGCCAACCAGTCTTGCAGAGGCAGAATGACCCACATAGCCGGACTGAACATGTGTTGATTAACTACAAACTCAGCAATCTCCGGAGTCATTTCTTGGGGTGCTTCTCCCCACCAGCCCATCTGCTCGTTATAGAAACGTTGCGTGGTCTCGCGGTCCTCTTCCCACCAAGCACGTAACGGATTGGTATCGTGCGTGCCCGTTGTGCATACGCTTAGATAAGGTGCATCTGCCGGGTGAGCAAACTTAATCGTCGGATCCTTCGGCATACGTTGAATCTCTAAACTCAGAATCTGCAATTCATGCATCACCTGTGGAACGCATTCTGGCACCATACCCAAATCTTCACCGCAGCATAACATACCCGTCGAGTTAATCAATGTAGGTATCTTGCTCATTGCACTACCACGCCAGAACTCTGTATGACGACGGAAGAAATAGTCATTATAGATACCCATAATCACATTCTTCTGGTCTTGGTACAACTCATTAAAACTGTGGCTCTGATAGATGCTGATACGCGGATGAACCAAGGCCTCATTCTGTTGGTCACGAACAAACAGCACTTCACAATGCAGGTAGATAAGACCATTCATCAAATTAGTGCGTTGACCTTCCGGTAACTCCTTACCTTCACCTTCCTCAAAATACCGCTGCACCTTGACTTGCGTGTCAAACTCCGGACGGAAATAATATACATAACCATCGTTGGTCAGCAGGAATTTCTCCTTGGCATAGTCGGTGTCAAAACCAAAGACATCACCTAAGAAATTGCTGCGGATATACGGCTTGGTCATACGATCTTCATCCAACTTAACCCCCATATTCCACAAATCTTGCATGCTATATGGCAGAGCCGGGCAGAAATGTCCGCATAAGCCCCATACATCACTCTTGCGCATTTGCCAAATACGGAACATGCCTAATATGTGGTCAATACGATAAGCATCAAAATAGTCCGCCATCTTGCTGAATCGACGCTGCCACCAAGCATAGTTATCTTGAGCCATTACATGCCAATTATACGTTGGGAAACCCCAGTTCTGACCGCGTGCATCAAAATCATCAGGGGGAGCACCGGCACTGGCATTCAGGTTAAAGAGCTCAGGATTTTCGTATGCATCTACGCTATCCGGATTGATACCAATAGGTATATCTCCCTTCATGGCTACACCTATGCTATGAGCGTATGCTACAGCGTCACTCAATTGTTTATCAGCATGGAATTGCAGGTAGCAATAGAAGTCCTTCGGCTCCTTATCACGCTTGCTCATAAAGGCTGCGTATGGTTCCAACCAACTCTTGTTCTTCTGGAAGAAAGCCTTGTACTCTGCCGTGGCAAAAAGGGCTGTTTTATCGGTCTTATACAATGCCTTGAAGTATTTCATTTTCTCGTCATAAACGACTTGGTAATCCGCAATCGTCTTGGCGTTAAACTCCTTCTTGGTAGCATTGTATTTCTTCTGTTGAGCAGGAGTCAACTTGCCCATCTTCTCAATATTAATATAGATTGGATGCAGCGCAAACACACTTACCGGACTATATGGATAACTGTCGCGAATGGTATGCGTGAGCGTTGTATCGTTAATAGGCAGGGTCTGAATCATCTTCATTCCTGTCATCGAAGCCCATTCGGCCATTTTCTTCAGGTCCTGGAACTCACCAATACCAAAGCCCTCGTCTGTACGAAGACTAAAGACTGGAATAGCAACGCCGGCACCTTTCCAGCGAGGCAGAGTACGACGGAAATTGCGATCGTTCTGCAACACCACTATGCCCTTCTGAACTCCCCATACATGACGGTTCTCGCCCCATTCCATATCTACAATCTCATTGGTCGTCTTGTCATATACCACGTACTTGTACTCAAAAATCTCATTGGCCTTAACGTTGATATTGGCACGCCAAATGGGGAAATCCTTATCGTCCATCACCACTTTCTTATCCTTGTCCCAATTACCCAACTCAGGAATATTACCCATCACAGCTACACCCTGGCAAGGCAGAATCTGCGGCAAGTCAATACTGAATCGCACATTCGATTTGGCGGTGGATACAGCGTTTTTTAATGCTTTGTCTGCAGGATGACGGCGGAAAAGAGACTTCAGAAAAGCAGTCGTGTAGAAAGCTTTCTCATAATCAATAGCCTGCCAGAAATCATGGACAGTCACGTTCTTATCTGCCTCACGCAGCGCAATCGTACGAGGCATACCGGCTTCGTAGATATAACCACCATTGTCTAAACGGATGGCATACTTGTACTCAAAATTGCCACCTTGCAGCTCAATATCTGCTACCCAGCAATCCTGACCTTGACAACTCATCCATAACGGAGCCAACTCCGTATAAATGGGCTTACTGCCGAATTGGATAATACATAATTGTTGACCAAATTCGGTACGATAGTTTACTTGAAAATGTACGTTCATATCGTTATCTATTAAGTGATTTTTGCAGTTTTGCGGTGCAAAAGTACAATTTTTTTTTGATATTTCCAAATAAATTTGCGTATCTCATAAAAAAAATATACCTTTGCATCATTATTGGCATTATGCAATCATCTTGGAAGACATATCTGCGGTATTTAAGTTGGCTGATTTCGCTCGCCGCTATGGGGTACTTGATTTATCAATTAGCCACGTATGACCATTACGACCAAATCAGTCTTTCCTTACAAGATGCCAATGCCTATCAATGGGTAGGCATCCTATCTGCTATCCTCCTTGTTCCTGCTCAGCTATTAGCCGAAACACGCCGTTGGCAATGGGTGCTAAAAGGTTGGAAAAACATCGCATTCATCGACAGTTGGCGGCAGGTTATGGCCGGCATGTTGGCGGGATTCATTACGCCCTATCGCGTAGGAGATGTGCCGGCTCGATTAGCCGAAGGCTCATTATCCTCCGACCAGCACGAATTATCGCCCGATTCATCGTGGAAAGACCAATTCAAACACTGGCTCAAAGATTGGCATAAATGGGGTTGGGTCTTGGTATGGACCATCATTCGTTATGTCATCTGGGGGGTACAATTATGGGGTGTACTCACCTTTGTCGGTATCTACCTTAGTCCGTGGCAGGCCATCAGCAGTATCGCCCTCTATTATGTAGTAATCAGTTTTATGCCGGGATTACCGGCTGCCGATGTGGCTATCAAAGGCGGCTGGGCCGCAATGATATTTGGTCAATTCACCACCAATGTGGTCGCCATCACAATAGCAGTCAGCATCATCTGGCTACTCAACACCGTTCTACCCGTTCTATGGGCAGAAATAGAAAAAATCACAAGGAAATAATTATTTCCGTACTTGGAAATACAGGTACGTTCCTATCGCTAAGAAGACAAAATTAGGCAACCATGCGGCCATAAACGGTGACATGGCTCCACTCACCGAGAACGTCGTACTAACTGTCGTAAACAAGATATACAGGGCCGACAAGGTAATTCCAATGCCTAAGTTCTTGCCCATTCCTCCGCGCACTTTCTTGCAACTCATCGTAACACCCAATAGGGTCATGATAAAGGCACCAATAGGTGCAGAAAAACGCTTATGCCATTCGTCTTCGAATGCTTGTAGATTGCCGGTGCCGCGTTGGCGTTGACGATCCATATAAGCCTTTAACTCCGGATTGGTCATCTCCTGTGCTTGTTCGGCGGTAATGAATAATTCCTCAGGTTGCATCGGGATAATCGTATCCAATCGTGCTCCACGTGTGAGGGTCTCGTATAAACCATTAAACTCCCGGCGCGTGTAGTTTTCCAAGTGCCAGTTATACGCCGAATCATATCCAATGCGGTCGGCAGTAATACGCATCTGTAAGGTCTTGCCTTCAAAGTGCTCCAACGATACACGATAACCCATGTTGTAATTAAGACGGAATGTCTCCATATACAAAACTGTTCCCGGCTCAACCTCCATTTGGATATTGCGGGCATTATCGTTGGTGAAATGCGATATATACTGATCCTCAAAATGCAATAACTTACCGGATGCAGGAGGTATGATATATCCGGATAGGAAGAAAAGCATCAAGAAAAGCACAATAGCCGAGAAAAGATAAGGCCACATCAGGCGGCGGAAACTCATGCCGGTTGCCATCATGGCGATGATTTCACTATTGCCGGCCAACTTAGATGTAAAGAAAATAACGGATATAAATATGAACAGCGGACTGAACATATTCATATAATATGGGATAAAATAAATATAGTACCCAAAGATAATGTCCTTGGCGGATAACTGGTACTCATAGAAATCGTCCATTTTCTCGGTTAAATCAAAGACAATTCCAATGCCTAAAATCAGAATAATCGAGAAAAAGAATGTACCTAAGAACTTGCTGATAATATACCAGTCTAGCCGCTTAATAATATGCCAATCCCATTGCTTACTCATAGTCGTGTCATTAAGGTCGGCATGATGCCGTCTTTCCAAGATTTGAAGTCTCCTTCAAGAATATGCTTGCGAGCCTCGCCTACCAACCATAGGTAGAAGGCTAAGTTATGTATACTCAGTATCTCCAATCCTAACATCTCTTCCGCATGAATAAGGTGCCGCACATACGCGCGAGTGTACTGATGATCCACATAGCTCGTGCCGGTCGGATCCAATTCAGTGAAGTCATTCTCCCATTTCTTATTGCGCATATTCATTACTCCTTGTTGGGTGAAAATCATTCCATTACGTCCATTGCGCGTAGGCATCACGCAGTCAAACATATCCACTCCTCGCTCAATGCCTTCCAATATATTCCAAGGTGTACCTACTCCCATCAGATAGCGAGGTTTATTCTCCGGCAGTATATCATTTACCACCTCTATCATCTCGTACATCTTCTCTGCCGGTTCCCCAACTGCTAATCCTCCAATGGCATAACCATCTCGGTCTAAGTCCCGTAAACGCTTAGCCGCCTCCTGACGCAAGTCAGGATAAACACATCCCTGCACAATAGGGAAAAGATGCTGCTTATATCCGTAAATATCTTCGGTTTCATCGAACCTTTTGATGCAACGATCCAACCATCGATGGGTGCGATTCATGCTGTCTAAGGCGTACTGCTTATCTGCCGTTCCCGGACAACATTCGTCAAAAGCCATCATGATGTCTGCACCAATCTCACGCTCAATATCCATCACACTCTCCGGCGTGAACATCAGTTTACGACCATCAATATGGGACGAGAATTGCACTCCCTCTTCGGTCATCTTACGAATATCGGTCAATGAAAAAACCTGGTATCCACCGGAATCGGTCAGTATCGGCTTATCCCATCCTTCAAAACGATGCAACCCTCCGGCTTGATGCAGAATCTGAGTGCCAGGACGCAAGTAAAGATGATAAGTGTTACCCAAAATGATTTGTGCATGTATATCGTCTATCAAGTCGCGTTTATGCACCCCCTTCACCGTTCCTACTGTACCGACCGGCATAAAGATAGGCGTCAGTATATCGCCGTGATCGGTATGCACCACGCCTGCGCGTGCTGCACTATGTAAATCGGTATGTAAGAGGTCAAAAAACATCACTTGTTAGGGAAGATAATCTTTGGTTGGAAAGTCTTTTGTTCATCAGGAGTCATCCAGGCGTAAGCCATCACGATAACCGTGTCACCTACATGCATCAAATGAGCAGCTGCACCGTTCATACAAATACATTTACTGCCACGCTTGCCGGGAATGACATACGTCTCTAATCGCGCACCATTGGTGATATCTACCACCTGAACGCGTTCGCCAGATAGAATCCCACTTTTTTCCATCCATTCCTCATCAATCGTAATGGAACCTACATAGTCTAAATTGGCCTCGGTAACCACCACCCGATGAATCTTTGATTTAAGAATGTTTACGAGCATATTTCTTAGGAGCTTTGTAATTATCAATGATTGCTTGGCATGCCTCAATAGACAATTCGTCTATTTTGCAGTTCTTGGATAATTTATAATTGCCTTGATGAGTTTTAAGATACAAACCATATCTGCCACGCATAATTTGGAAATCACCAATCTGACGAATAGGCAGAGCCTGGTCGGCTTTCTCACTTAGCATGGCTTGCACCATAGTAGGAGTGAGGTCACTAACGGTGGTCGTCTTGGGAATAGAAAGGTACTGATCACCATACTTGATATATGGACCATACTTACCATTACCATAGATAACCTCTTTGCCTCCCAATAAGAAGAGCACTTTATTCTTTGTTTCCTTGAATAACTCCAGCGCCTGCTCCAGCGTGATGGTGTAGATCGATTGCCCCGGTTGCAGACTGGCAAAACGAGGTTTACCATTGTCGGCTATACCTAATTGCACGCAGGGGCCAACTTTGCTAATCTTGGCCAAAACAGGAGCACCACTAACAGGGTCAGTACCTAACGTGCGACTTGCCATCTTGCCGGAAGGAATATGTTGAATAGCCGGGTGGAATTTCTGATAGAACGTATCTACTGTCTTTACCCAATCGGCTTTGCCGGCTGCTACTTTATCGAAACTGGCCTCTTCGTTAGCCGTGAAGTCAAAACTGAGAATATCCGGGAACTGTTTTACCAAAAAGTCGTTTGTTAATCGGCCTAAGTCGGTAGGAATCAACTTCTGCGTGTCATGACCATACAACTCAGAACGCTGCTTGATAGCCAACTTACCATTGCGCATTTGTAAGATGGAAATAGTGCGTTTCTCACCGGGAATAGATCCCTTTATGGCATACTTGCGTGATTGAATAGTATCAATAATAGTGGCGTAGGTGGAAGGACGACCAATGCCTAACTCTTCCATTCTCTTCACCAACGCAGCCTCTGTATAACGGAGAGGAGCCTTGGTGTATTGCTCCGTCGCTATGTATTCGTTGCAATCCAACTTCATGCCCTTGTCTAAATGCGGCAAAACAGTGGTGGATTCGGCATTTTCGTCATCAGTAGATTGGATGTAAACACGCATAAAGCCGTCAAACAAAATAACCTCACCTATTGCCACAAAAGCATAATCAGTATCCGGTGACGTAATCTCAACGCGAGTAGTCTCGGTCTCTGCATCAGCCATTTGAGAGGCTAAAGTGCGTTTCCAAATCAGTTCATACAATCGTTTTTCGTCCGTAGAGTGCCCTGCCTGACGTTGATTCATATAGGTGGGACGAATAGCCTCATGCGCTTCCTGAGCACCTTTACTCACCGTCTTATATTGTCTTGTGCGCGAGTATTTTTCTCCGTATTCATCGATAATTTCCTTCTTGCATGTACCGATGGCTAATGAACTCAGATTGACGGAGTCGGTACGCATATAAGTGATAAAACCGGCTTCATACAATGATTGTGCTAATCGCATCGTCTTGCTGACGGGAAATTTGAGCTTACGCGCAGCCTCTTGTTGCAGGGACGATGTAGTAAATGGCGGAGCCGGCTGACGTTTAGCCGGTTTGGTCTGAATCTGAGAAATGGAGAACTGCGTTTGACTGCATGTGTCCAAAAACTCTTTCGCCTGCTGCTGCGTAGCAAAACGGTGGTTCAATTCGGTCTGAATAACTACATCTTGGTTAACCTTGTTTTTCCCGATGAATTCGGCCGTTACACGATATTGCGGCTGCTCCTTAAATTCCTCTATCTCACGCTCGCGCTCTACAATCAGTCTCACTGCCACCGATTGCACTCGTCCTGCACTAAGTCCCGTAGCCACTTTGCGCCAAAGGACGGGAGATAACTCAAAACCTACAATGCGGTCAATTACTCGACGTGCTTGTTGGGCATTCACCAAGTTATAGTCTATCTGACGAGGATGAAGTAAGGCTTCCTGAATAGCTGTGGGAGTAATCTCATGAAATACAATACGATGGGATTGCTCTTTAGGCAAGTCTAATACTTCCTGTAAGTGCCAAGCAATGGCTTCTCCTTCGCGGTCTTCATCACTTGCCAGCCATACCGTGTCGGCTTTCTTAACTTCTTGACGTAAGGTGTTAAGCAACTGATGCTTTTGGGCATCAATAACGTAATTGGGACGGTAATGATCTTCAAAATCAATACCTATACTGTTTTTACCAATACCTTCAATGTCTCGAATATGTCCTTGCGAGGAGAGTACGGTGTAGTTTTTTCCTAAAAACTTTTCAATCGTTTTTGCTTTCGTTGGTGACTCTACTATAACTAAATTTTGACTCATATTATATAATATAAGGTGTCGTTTTCAGACTTTTTATCGTTTCGGGGTGCAAAAGTACAATTTTTTTTTTTATCTTGCAAATTTATTTTTTTATTTGTATATATCAAAAATATTTTGTATTTTTGCAGTCTGAAAAAAAAATTAAGCATTATGATGAACGTAATTTTTGTTATTTTACTAGCCATTGTAGGCGTTGTTTTGCTCCTTATGGAGATGTTTCTATTACCGGGTTTTGGTATCGCCGGCCTTTCCGGATTTGCTTCATTGGTTGGAGCTGTTGTTGTGGCCTATATTAAAATAGGTGCGGTAGCCGGACATATCACCTTGGGTGCCTGTGTGCTCTTGGCTGCATTAGCCATCTATGGTTTTCTTAAATCGCATGCCCTGGAGAAAATGGCATTGGATACCACCATCGATAGTAAGGTGGATTTGGCTGCTCCGGGTAAGAAAATTGAGAACCTCGAAGCCGCAGCCAAGAAGATGGATGAACAAACGAAAGAGTAAATCTCAAATAATAAATTAAATCAAGCATTAACCATTAAATTTTTTAGAGTATGCCAGAAGTATTTCAAGTTTTCGGAATAGTGGTAATATCTATTCTCGTTATTATTTTCTTCTATTATGTACCATTCATGCTGTGGGTCAATGCCCAAGTTAGTGGTGTTCGTGTCTCCTTGATACAACTGTTCCTGATGCGTATTCGTAAGGTGCCACCAACAAAGATTGTCAATTGTATGATTGAGGCTCATAAGGCCGGTCTGCAGGATGTTAAGCGTGATGGCTTGGAGGCGCACTACTTGGCCGGTGGTCATATCGAGCGCGTAGTACATGCATTGGTGAGTGCCAATAAGGCCAATATCCAACTCTCCTTCCAAATGGCTACTGCCATTGATTTGGCAGGTCGTGATGTATTTGAGGCAGTACAAATGTCGGTTAATCCCAAAGTGATTGATACGCCTCCTGTAGCTGCTGTTGCTAAAGATGGTATTCAGTTAATCGCCAAGGCCCGCGTTACCGTTCGTGCCAATATCCGCCAGTTAGTTGGTGGTGCTGGAGAGGACACTATCCTCGCTCGTGTAGGCGAAGGTATCGTTAGTTCGATTGGTTCAGCCGAAAGCCATAAGAGCGTTTTGGAGAACCCCGATAGCATATCTAAATTAGTGTTGTCTAAGGGTCTGGATGCCGGTACGGCTTTTGAGATTCTCAGTATTGATATTGCTGACATTGATGTAGGTAAGAACATCGGTGCACAACTGCAAATGGATCAGGCTGATGCCGATAAGAACATCGCTCAAGCTAAGGCAGAGGAACGTCGTGCAATGGCTATTGCTAGTGAGCAAGAGATGAAGGCTAAAGCGCAAGAAGCTCGTGCTAAAGTGATTGAAGCTGAGGCTCTCGTGCCACAAGCTATGGCTGAGGCATTCAAGAAAGGTAACTTAGGAATTATGGACTATTATCGGATGGAGAATATCCAGGCCGATACCAAGATGCGCGATAGCATTGCTACTCCGGCAACGGCTACTCCTAAGAAGAAGTGATATTCAAAGTAGCAATACTGCAATATCCCATCTATTGGGCTGACAAGGCGAAAAACATCGCCTTGTCGGTCAAGCGTATCATGTGTTTGGCAGGTAAGGCCGATGTGGCATTACTGCCCGAGATGTTTACCACAGGGTTCTGCACCAATCGTCCGGAATTAGCCGAACCTGTAGATGGACCTACCATGCAGACGCTTCAGTTAATCGCCAATCAAACAGGCGTGGCGCTGTGTGGCTCGTTCATTTGTTCCGAAAACGGACAACTATTTAATCGCGGTTTCTTCCTGCGCCCCAATGACGCACCTACTTTTGTGGATAAGGCGCACCTGTATGCTCATAGTGGCGAAGATCGATTCTTTACGGCCGGGCAGGACAATAGTGTTTTTTATTATAAAGGTGTGGGGTTGCGCTTAGCCTTGTGCTACGATCTGCGTTTCCCGGTTTGGTTGCGCAATCGTGCCGAACAGATGTATGACATATTGCTCGTAAGTGCCAACTGGCCGCAGATTCGCATTCAGTATTGGGATGCGTTAGTGCAGGCTCGCGCCACCGAGAACCAATGTTACATAGCAGCCGCTAATCCGGTAGGAGAAGATGGAATGGGATTGCATTATAATGGCCATTCGGCAGCATACGATACGCACCTCCATCCATTGGTGCATCTTAAATCCAATGAGGCCGGCATCCGAATTGCCGAATTTGATATTGACCAACTACACCATTATCGCTCTGTTCTGCCGCTATGGCAGGATGCTGATCGCTTCACGATAAACAAATGACCTACAATTGGCAAATATGGCAACCTACTGAGGCCCAACAAACGGCTACCCGTACGTTGGCGCAGGAGTTATCTATCTCGGAGGCAGCAGCACGCATGCTGGTGCATCGGGGTATAATGACTGCGGACCAGGCACGGAAATATATCCGTCCATCCTTGGCTGACCTGCATAACCCAATGCTGATGAAGGATATGGATAAGGCCATCAACCGATTGGAAAAAGCCATTCGTAAGCGTGAACGAATCATGGTGTATGGTGATTACGATGTGGATGGAACTACGGCGGTCGCACTCATGTATTCGTTCCTCAAGATGCTCACGACCGAAGTGGAGTTCTATATCCCGGATCGGTACACCGAAGGCTATGGTATCTCATTCAAGGGCATCGATGTGGCACAACAAAACGGATGCACGTTAATCGTGGCATTAGACTGCGGTATCAAGGCGGTGGATAAGGCCGAATATGCTGCGCAAAAAGGCATTGACCTGATTGTTTGTGACCACCATACTCCCGGAGACCAATTGCCGCAATGTGTGGCAGTGCTGAATATGAAACGCAAGGACTGCGAGTATCCCTTCAAGGACTTGAGTGGCTGCGGTGTGGGATTCAAATTGGTGCAAGGCTATGCCATCACGCATGGTATAGCCGAACAAAAAATAGCACCTCTGATGCCCCTATTGGCAATGTCGATTGCTTCGGATATCGTCTCCATGACCGGAGAAAACAGGGTATTAGCCTATTTCGGTCTCAAGCAGATTAACACCAATCCATCGATTGGCATTCAGGCTATCATGGATGTGGCAGGAATAGAAAAAGGCAAGATAACCATTAGTGACCTCATCTTTAAAATCGGTCCGCGCATCAATGCCAGCGGACGTATGCGCAGCGGGGCAGAGGCGGTTAAGTTGCTCATCACAGAAGACGAAGGCTTTGCTCGGCAACAGGCGGAGGATATCAACTCCTTTAATGTGGAACGCCGCAGCTATGACGAGGATACGACGCGGCAAGCTCTGGAGCAATTACAGCAGGATCCCGATAATGAGCATAAATACACTACCGTCGTCTATGGCGAAGGATGGCATAAGGGCGTGATTGGTATATCGGCATCCCGATTGACCGAAACCTATTACCGGCCTACCATCGTTTTGACGTCCGGCGACGGAGATATCATCACCGGTTCGGCTCGCTCCGTAGGTGGATTTGACCTATACTCAGCCATTGACTCATGCCGGGATCTGCTCACTAACTTTGGTGGACACCAGTTTGCCGCAGGACTAAGTATGCATCTGTCCGATTTGCCTGCCTTCAAACAACGCTTCGAGGCGTATGTGCGCGAACATATACGTCCCGACCAACAAACACCTACTATCCATGTGGAACAAGAGATTCAATTGGCCGATGTAGATAGTAAGTTCTTTAATATACTGCGTCATTTAGAACCCTTCGGACCGGATAATCCTCGTCCTATCTTTGTGACCAGAAACCTGATTAATAACCGCTACTCCAAGGCGGTAGGTAAGTCCGGTGAACATCTGAAATTGGATGTCACGGACCGCACCGCAGCCATCGCCGGTATAGCCTTTGGACGAGGAGATTTGGCTACCTACATCCAAAATGGCAACCCGGTAGATATTTGTTACGAATTATCAGAAAATACATTTAATAATATAACCTCCATCGAAATGATGGTACAAGACATTCAATTATGTTCAACGAAAGAGAAACACGAGGACCGGTAAGAAGACACGGTAGTATAGAAGTGGTATGCGGATCCATGTTTTCGGGCAAGACCGAAGAACTGATTCGCCGTATGAAACGTGCTAAGTTTGCTAAGCAGAACGTAGAGATTTTTAAGCCTGCCATTGATGTCCGTTATTCGGAAGAAGATGTGGTGAGCCATGACCACAATGTAATTCAATCTACGCCTGTGGATAGCAGCCAAAATATCCTGCTATTAGCCGATAATATCGATGTAGTGGGTATTGATGAAGCGCAGTTCTTTGATATGGGCATCGTAGATGTATGTCAACAACTGGCTCGCCGAGGCATTCGTGTTATCTGTGCAGGATTGGATTTGGATTATAAAGGTCTGCCTTTTGGTCCTATGCCGGCTCTTATGGCGATTGCCGAAGATGTGTATAAGACGCACGCTATCTGTGTGCGCTGCGGCGACTTAGCCTATTGCAGCCATCGTCTGGTGGCCAGCGAAAAACGCGTGCTATTAGGCGAAACCGATTCGTATGAACCTCTATGCCGTGCGTGCTACGACAAGGCAATTGCTGCGGAACAGAGTGAGGCAAAAGCGGAATGAAAGTGAAAGATAATAGATAAAAGATAAAATATACAATGGCTAATTTTCAAAAATTAACTTCTCGAGCAGAAGATTACTCCAAGTGGTATAACGAGTTAGTAGTAAAGGCTGATTTGGCTGAACAGAGTGCTGTACGTGGATGTATGGTCATCAAACCCTACGGCTATGCTATTTGGGAAACCATCCAAAGTGAGTTGGATCGTCGTTTTAAGGAACAGGGTGTTAAGAATGCTTACTTCCCCTTGTTGATTCCTAAGTCCTTTTTGAGTCGTGAAGCAGAGCATGTAGAAGGCTTTGCTAAGGAGTGCGCTGTGGTTACTCACCATCGCCTGATGAACGACCCTAACGGCAAGGGGGTCGTAGTGGATCCAAATGCTAAACTGGAAGAGGAACTCGTGATTCGTCCCACATCCGAGACGATTATTTGGAATACGTATAAGAACTGGATTTCGTCCTATCGCGACCTGCCTATCCTGTGTAACCAATGGTGCAACGTGATGCGTTGGGAGATGCGTACACGTCTGTTCCTGCGTACCGCTGAGTTCTTGTGGCAAGAAGGTCATACGGCTCATGCTACCAAGGAGGAGGCCGAAGATTATGCTCGCAAGATGCTGGATGTATATGCTGACTTTGCCGAAAACGTGATGGCTATTCCTGTTATCAAAGGTGTTAAGTCGCCTAATGAACGTTTCGCAGGTGCCCTCAACACCTACTGCATCGAGGCTATGATGCAGGATGGTAAGGCGCTGCAAGCAGGCACCAGTCACTTCCTCGGTCAGAACTTCGCCAAGAGTTTTGAGGTGCAGTTCCTCAGCAAGGAAAATAAGTACGAATATGTATGGGCTACGTCCTGGGGCGTTTCGACGCGTCTGATGGGTGCACTCATCATGACACATAGCGACGATAATGGACTGGTATTGCCGCCACATTTGGCTCCTATACAAGTGGTCTTCGTACCTATCTTCAAGAAAGAAGAGGACCTGAATAAACTGCTGGAGAAAATCAACCCCATTGCCGATAACCTCAAGAAAATGGGCATCCGCGTCAAGGTTGATACGGCGGATAATATGACCCCCGGATATAAGTTCGCCGACTACGAATTAAAGGGCGTTCCTGTTCGCTTAGCTATGGGTGGCAGAGACCTCGAAAATGGCACTATCGAAGTGGCTCGCCGCGATACATTGACTAAGGAGACTGTCTCCATCGACCATATCGAAGAGGTCATCAAGAACCTGCTGGAAGAGATTCAGACGAATTGCTATAAGAAAGCCTTGGATTACCGCACGGCTAATATCCGTGAGTGCGACAGCTATGAGCAGTTCAAGACCGAGATTCAGAAAGGTGGATTCCTGCTTTGTCACTGGGATGGAACACCGGAGACCGAAGAGCGTATCAAGAACGAAACAAAAGCCACTATCCGTTGTATTCCTTTGGAAGCCCTGCCCGGCTATAAAGAGGAATCCGGCAAGTGTATGGTTACCGGCAAACCTTCCGCCAAGCGCGTAGTCTTCGCCATCGCATACTAAACGTTTCACGCTTAGCGAGAAAAGTGGCCCTCGGGTCACTTTTTTTGTGCTTTTTCATAGAAAAAATTGCATATATGCAAAAAAAGTTGTACCTTTGCCGGTGCAAAGGAAAATGATAGGAAAATAATAGAATAAAAAACAAGAATATGAGAAAATTATTTTTAGCCTTTATGGCCACATTAATTGTGAGCAACATGTTGTTTGCTGAACCTACCAAAACGCGGAAAAAAAATACCTCTCCGCAAATACATGAGTATGTAGATTTGGGCTTACCTTCCGGCACTAAATGGGCAACCATGAATGTGGGTGCAGATAGTGTTCGCGGTACAGGTGCCTTCTTCGCCTTTGGCGATGTTACGCCTGATTATGCTGTTCCCGGACAGAAATCCGGCTACGCACGCTCCTTTGATTGGGATAACTATAAATGGAGTGAGAATGGAGACTTAACTAAGTACTGCACCAACCCGATGTCCGGTACGGTAGATGGTCTAAAGACTCTTCTGCCGGAAGACGATGCTGCTACTGCTTTTTGGGGTAGCGATTGGCGTACACCTACCCAGCATGAATATATCGAGTTATGGGCTAACTGCAACCACGATACCGTTCGGGAGAATGGTGTATTTGGCATACGTCTCACCAGCCGTGTGCCCGGATATGAAGACCGGTCTATTTTCTTTCCTTATACAGGCATACGTGAGAATGATATATGGAAAGGATATGATGATAAAGTTGTATCGGCTTATATGACCGCCAACCACGAGGATAAATTTGGTGATTATTTCTCTTTCCCTGATGCGCAAGAGATTATTCTACATATCATTAGTCGCTATATTGGCGTTAATGTCCGTGCCGTGTATAACCATAAAAACGGCTGCTCCCCTGTGGATCTGGGACTGAACGTACTATGGGCAACCGGCAATATCAACGCCACCTCGTTTGATGAACGTGGCGATTACTTTGCATGGGGCAGTGTTGTCAATCCCAGCAGTGCACATTGGGACACGTATCCTTTTGGTACGAAGGATAACCTGACTAAGTACAACACCAATCCCGAGAGTGGAGTAGTGGATAATAAGACTGAATTAGAGGATGTGGACGAAGTGGCTAAGGCGCTGTGTGGCCATGGTTGGCGCATGCCGGATACGACGGATTGGCAAGAACTGGTAACTAAATGTGATTGGGCATGGGTAGATACTTTTGCCGTACCCGGCTATATGGTTACCAGCAAGGTGCCCGGGTATGAGAATGCCCGTATTTTCCTGCCTGCAGTAGGATTTAAGGAGGGCATCTATATCAACCAACCTTATACGGACTTCTATTACTACACCTCGCATTTGAGTAAGACCGACCCCAATAAGGCCATCTCGGTGTATTTCTCCGATATAACCGGCCTAACTATAGAGAACGATTTTCGCTACTATGGCTTTGCTTGCCGTCCCGTTAAGGATAAACAACCTACGGCGCTGCCGTCAACGTTAACGTCAACGTCAACGTTAGATAAGTTTATCTATAATGGTCAACTCTACATCCGCAAAGGCGACAAGACGTACAATGCCCTCGGCGTGGAACGTTAAGCGTGGAGCGTTTAACGTGGAGCGAGAAAAATGATAGGAAAATAAAAGAATAAAATATGCGTAAACTAACTATTTTATTATGCGCCATCGCAATTGCAATGGGCGCATACGCGGCTTCCAATGCTGCACAAACAACTACCGATGAAGGTTGGTCCGAGTGGGAGCCCTTTGTTCCGTTGGGACTGAGTACCGGTACTTATACGATGAACATAGGAGCAGAAAACATTGTACAAACGACTGTTTCTGTGGATGTGCGTACTAATCTTGCCGATCCTTCCCATAAACAGATTCGAATGAACGACTGGGGGAAAATCGTGTATGCCTACACCAAAGATGTGATTGTGGATTGGTTTACGGACAACGATTCTTGCTTCTTCCACGCTACAACTATGTATGATATGGACGATGATGAAGTCTTGTACGAGGATGTTGCTGCTTGGGGAGAAATTAGTCAAAGCCACTATAATCCAGCTACAACTACTTTCTCGTTCAATTTAATATTGGGTGATGCCCGAGGAGAAAGGCTCCTAATCGAAACACTCGAGATGAATCATATCTATGTCGAACGTGATACTGTGGATGTGCTATTAAATAATGTTGCAATCTACGGCATAGGAAGCGACTTAGGATATTTTCACTATCTTGCAGAGCACCCTGACATTGAAAAGGATATGTTTGTGGATATGTACTTGCTCGGAAATGAACCGTTTGGTACGTTTAGCGTCATGAATACAACATTGGACATCCGAACGGTGGTGAATGGCGCTAATACTAAAGATGGCGAAGTTACGGTTACACAAGGTGAAGGTCTGATTACTGTAACCGGCTGGATTATCGGTCAAGACGAAGTCTATTATCGTCTTTATTTAACCAGCAAAACCGGCGGATTAGCGGGCGATGAACAGGAATCAGATATTAGTAGCGAGTCTTGCTGGGCAGATATTAACTGGGGAATCGAAGAGGATGGCGTCGCTTATCTTGAAATAGGTGGACAATCTTCTATAGGTGCCACAAACACAACATTGGTACTTTTCGTTAGCGATACCGCTACAACAATCCCTGCCGGAGTCTATCCTCTTTCCGATTCCCATGAGGTGGGTACTGCCCTCAAATCCGTTGGAATAACGTCTGATGGAACAGGACCATGTTATATCGAAATCCCTATGATGACAAAGTCTCTAAGCTGGTGTATGCAGGAAGGTACGGTTACCATCTCTTACGACCAATATGGTAAGATGAAAGTGCTCGTTGAGACAAAGAACTCCTATGGCAAAAATGTGCATATTGTTGCCAAGTATGAGAAATTGAATCCTAAGAAGACAGTGGATATCATAGCTAATGATTTTACTGCCATATACCGTGCCGCGTATAATGATTGTTCCTTCAGCGCAACCAATGCCGAATATGATGTTTTCATTCTTACAAGAGCAGCTTCTTTCCGCACACCTGCCGGCGAGTATAAAGACCATGCAATCGATTTTACAGGCAATAGTCACATCTTCTTTAAAGATGAATCATTCCCCCATTTCGAGACCTTCTTGGATTGCGAATTTACTGTTACAAAGAATGATTTAGACATTGCACTTACTGGTTGGGCATTAGGTAGCGATACCGTCTTGTATAATTTCAATTTCACCGGTACTATCACGGGAATGGAGCGTGAAACCAACAAAGACTATATCGGTACTTTTGATTTGGATAAGGCGGTGTTGGAACAACCGGAAGAATATGCTGTGAGGTTATCTGCTACCAATGATAAGCGTGAAGAGGTAGTGCTGTATTTCTTGTCTGCTAATATCATTGACTTGGATATTCCTTCCGATACCTACCGCATTGATAGTGTCATCCTTCTTGTGCCTGACGAACACATGGTGATTCCTTCCAAAGGTATAGACGGTGACGAAATAACCTACTCGTATGTCGCTACTTTGGATGAGCAAGGCAAACCGAAAGACATTTGGTATATAGCGGCAGGTGAAGTCGTGGTTGCAGACGATGGCACCATTACCGTAGATGCAATCAATTCGCTGTATAAAACCATCAATATCACTATCCGCAAAGGTGCTACCGCCCTGCCGTCAACGTTAACGTCAACGTCAACGTTAGATAAGTTTATCTATAATGGTCAACTCATCATCCGCAAGAACGGAAAGAACTACAACGCCGTTGGAGCAGAGCTCTGATGACTGACAACTGAGCACTGAGTACTGACTACTGATGACTAAGTACTAAATAAATTAACCCTATAGACTAAATAATTATGCAAAAAGCAAGTACAAGAATTGGATTATTAGCCATTGTAGTTAGTATGATGATGGTGGGTTGTGACCCCGCAGATTTATTACCGACGCATACCTTATTGGTGGATGGTGAGCAGATGAGTACCGTGCATGGTGTGTTGGTAGAACAGCCGTATGGCGTGATAGAGTTGTCGTTTTCGGACAAGGTGGATGAGAGTGTTCTTCAACATCTAAGATTAGTTGATTATACGGACTATGCACCTACTGTTTTGCCGGCATCGTCTATTGATGGAATCTCATTCATGTTAGATCCGAATAATGATGACCAAGTACTATTGAATTGCTTGGGCATAAAATCGTTGGATTCGCGTGCTGTCACCCTCGTGTACCAGTATGAGGAACAGTTCGTTACGTCACACATGATGCTCGTTCCCGATACGGCGGCTACAGCGATGTATGAAGAGGAAAAGGTTTATACCGCCGTTATTTCGGATATCCATCTTAATGACCAGCGTGCTATGGATGGCAAGTGGAGTTGGTTTATTGAGAATCAGCCCTACTTGATTGAGTACTTGGATTACCTAATTGAGAACGAGGATAAGTACACGGAGTTGGTGCTGCTTGGCGACCTGTTTGATGAGGAGGTTACTCCTATACCACTTCCCACTTTTGCCGTGAATGATATTCCTGTATCGGAAAAGGACTATTTGCGTGCCATTGCCCGCGTGGAGGAGAACCAAGAAGTAATCAGTAAGATTAGGGAGGTGCAGGATGCCGGCATACAAGTGATTTATGTGCCTGGAAACCACGACAGTGGTGTGGATGAGGACTTGTTGCATGAATTCTTTGGCAGCGGTGCTAAGTTTGTGTCCGATGTCAAAGGCTTAGGTTCGTATGTGTCTTCGGATATGATTATGGAGCATAGCCACCGCTATGATGTGATGTGCTCGCCCGATCCGTATTCCAATATCGGAATAGATGATGTTACGGAAGATAATGCTTTTATGGGTATTCAGTATTTCACCACCCGCATCGCGGCTACCAATAGGTACAATGGATTGGTGGAAGCCAAACTGAGCGATTATGGTTTTGCATCGGAGAGCGAACTGCTTTCTGCATCCAATCGTCAGGGAACAGACGAACTTAATAAGGGGGTGATGTCACTGGTATGCAATGTTGTTTTAATGGCTAAATACGTAGATGGCATTGATACAATGCATGTTCCGACAGGGTTATATGGCTTGACCGATGATTATGTGCTGGATGAGTATTTCTATTTGAGTACCGAGTCTGAACCATTGTTGTACCAAACGATGTGGAAGCAGGAGGAGTGGGAGAGACGTTTGCAGCATAACCATGCTCCCAAGGATTTCCCATTCTTGTTAGGTGCTATTTTCTGTGAAGTACCATATACAGATGCTATTGCTGTGAATAGGTTGTTTGGTAAGGATGATACCTATAATCTGGTTGTTTTTGCGCATACGCATGTGCCCTACCTTCGTGCGATGGAGCGTGGAGACGATGAAGGATATATCTATGCCAATACAGGTTCGTGGGTGGACGAGAACGCATGTTCTCACCCTGTCCGCACAGCGGTGGAAATCTACAATGGCGAACATGGCCGACAGGTCCGCTTGCTGCAAATGGACAAGAAATTTCAACTGCGTAAACTGTCTAACGCTCTCTGGACAAAGTGATTGATAATAATTAACTAAATATATTAACAATTATGCGAAAACTATCTTTGGCAATGATGGCTGTAGCCGCCATCGCAGTTAACGCTCAGACCGTGCAAGTATGGCGCGGAGGGCAAGTAAGAACCACCTTAATGAATGCGGACAGCATTACCTTCGTGGAGAACGAAGACCCTGCCAAGGCTGATGAGTATGTCTATGCTCCTAACCGTAATATCACAGGGCGGAGTTATGATCAAACGAAAGCCGTTAAACTAAACCAAGGTACGTATGTAGGTTTTGAGAAAGACGGTGTGCTTCAGTTCTACGGCATCCCGTATGGTCAGCAGCCGATAGGCGCTCTGCGTTTCCAACGTTCTAAAGCCTTACCTGCATCTGATAATGTGTACGAGGCTTTCCACTTCGCTCATTCGGCATGTCAAGAAAAGGAAAAATCCGAACCCGCTTCTATGTATGAGCAGGGGGACGATATGCTCGCTCTTAATATATGGGCAAGCGAAATTAAACCTAATGACAAAAAGCCTGTTATGGTTTATATTCATGGCGGTGGTTATACATTAGGCGGCTCATCTGATCCCCTTTATAATGGTCGTAATTTCGTGAAGAAAAACCCTGACATTATCATGGTAACGATTAACTACCGCATCAATCTCTGTGGTTATCTGAATGCCAAGAAAATGGATGATGGCAATCAAGCAAAGTATGAGGGTGTTAATGCCAACTTAGCCCATTTAGACCAAATAGATGCCGTCTGGTGGGTGCGCCATAATATAGGTGCTTTTGGTGGTGACTCAACGAATATCACCGTCTTTGGTGAGTCGGCAGGTTGTGTCTCTACAGGCATTATAGCCGTTTCGCCGTTGGCTAAAGATAAAGATGGCAATTCGATTGTGAAGAACATTATCATGCAGTCAGGAGGTATGAATGTTATTCAAAATCCTGATAGTTTAGGAGGTATGGAACGGAACTTGCGCGATTCTATGGGCATTAGCAAAATGGCAGACCTTGAGAACTTGTCCTTTGAGGAACTCAATCAAGTGTGGCTTCAATTAGTCGCTAAAAATACAACGGCTAACCCTAATGCCGACGGCACCATTATACCTGTTGACCCTGTCTTCTCTTGGGAAACCAATGCGGCTAAAGGTATTAATGTACTGCAAGGCTACAACTCGGGTGAGTTTACCTATTTCAAGACTTGTTTCCCGGAAGAACTGTATCTGCGTCTCGCCAAGAATGTGGAACGTTATTTGGAGAAGTCAGTGGCTCCCGAAGATCTACCTAATTACAAGAATCTGCGCGAGAAATACTATGCTGCTATTCGTTCGGAGTTCCCGGAATGGAAAGATGGTGTTCCTGCAGAGGATAGTTTGCACTTTCAGGAGGAAGTGGCAGATGACTGGTTGTTCCTTGCGGCACACGCCATTGAAGCAGCAGGACATGCTTATGCCGGTGGAAACAGTTATTTCTACCTCTTTGATTATTGGTCACAAGCCCTTAAGGATCAAGGAATGCGCGTAGGACATGCAGCGGAAGTGCCATACGTGTTTAGAAACAAAAGCAGCTTCTGGTACCAAACGGCAGAAGAATTAGAGGTGAGCGATATCATGCAAACGATTTGGGCTAACTTCGCCCGTACCGGTAAACCGGATTTTCAATATACATCTAAGGTTGATGGCAGCCCCAAAACAATCAACTGGCCGCAATACAATGCCGCTTCGCGTGATATAGTTGTCATCAATCGCAATCCAGCGGTTAAAAATAACTATCGTAAGGAACGTTCCGAACTCTTGGAAAAGATGATGAGACTTAGTCCTACGTTCCACTACTCTAAGTTCCTCACCGGATTGTTAGAACCATAAGACAATAATAAACCATTAAAACAAATAGAAATGAGAAAAAAAATCTTTCCGGCACTGATGGCTGTAGCCGCCATCGCAGTTAACGCTCAGACCGTGCAAGTATGGCGCGGAGGGCAAGTAAGAACCACTTTAATGAATGCGGACAGCATTACCTTTGTGGAGAACATCAACCCTGCGGATGAGGATGAGCATGTTTATGCTCCTAACCGTGAACTAACAGGGAAATCCTACGACACGAACTTAGCCGTCCAACTCAATCAAGGAACGTATGTCGGATACGAGAAACCCAATGGGGTTAAGTGCTTCAAAGGTATTCCATACGCGCAGACACCGACAGGCAATCTGCGTTGGCAACGCCCGCAACCGCTTCCTCAGTCTGATAAAGTATATGAGGCTTACCACTTTGGTCACACTTGTGTTCAAAAATTAGACGAGACAGAGCAGGCTTCGTCGTATGAGCAGGGCGAAGATATGTTGACGGTCAATGTATGGACAGCCGATCTCCGTCCCGCTACCAAACGTCCCGTCATGGTTTATATCCACGGTGGTAATTTCGTGTTGGGCGGTACCGCAGACCCCCTCTATAATCCGACTAATTTTGTTCAGAACCATAAAGATATTATCGTGGTTACGATGAACTACCGCGTCAATATATGGGGATACTTGAATGCCCGTTTCTTTGAGGACGGAAATGACCCTCAGTACAAGGACATCAATGGTAACTTGGCTCATTTAGACCAAATAGCCGCCCTCAAATGGGTGCGTGACAACATTTCCAAGTTTGGTGGCGACTCAACCAACATCACCCTCTTTGGTGAGTCGGCAGGTTGTGTGAGCACGGGTGTGTTGGTGCTCAGTGACGATATACGCGAGAACGGCAAGCCGATTATCAAGAATGCTATTCTGCATAGTTGCGGTATGAATCTGATAATGCATCCTAACGATGCAGGAGTATGCGAAGATTCTCTGAAAGCACGATTTAATATTACGAAACTCTCCCAACTGAAGACTATCCCTGCAGAAACGATTAACAAAGTTTGGACAGAACTTTCCAATATAGGTGTTCCTATTATGCCGAATGCAGATAGTACGGTTATTCCTGCCGATCCCGTGTTGGCTTGGGCAGATGGCAGAGCAACAGATATTAACATCATGCAGGGCTACAACTCTGGTGAGTTTACCTATTTCAAGACAATGGATGTCCTTTATCCTATCATTCTGAATAACTTGGAGAGTTATCTTGCTCGTCGTGTCGCTCCCGAGAATAAGGCGGCATACGAGGCAGCCCGCAAGCAGTATTACGATGCCATCATGGCAGAGTTTGATGTCAAACCGGATACCACTACCGAAGAAGGTCGCTTGCGTTTCCAAGAGGAAATAGCGGACGATTGGTTGTTCCTCACCGCCTCAGCTTTGGAAACAGAAAAACAAACGGCTTCCGGAGGTAAGGGCTATTTCTACTACTTTGATTACTTGTCCGATGCCTTACGTAGAAGAAATATGCGTGTAGGACATGCTGCCGAGTTGCCCTTCGTCTTCGGTAATAAATATCCTGAATATTGGGATCAAACGGAAGAAGAATTAGAGATGAGTGCCATCATGCAAGACATCTGGGCTAACTTTGCCAAGACGGGTAATCCCAGTTTCTCCTATTCAAATTCGCAAGGAAGCGGCGCTATCATATGGCCTACATACGATGCGGCTAATCGACAAGTGGTGCATCTGACGTTGACTCCCAAACTGGTTCCGGAATTCCGCAAGGCTCGTACGGAAGCAGCACAGAAAATGCTGTTGTTAAGTCCCGACTACCATTATTCCAAGTTCGTAGATCCGTATTTGATTTTTAAAGACCTTTTAGAGAAATAATGTAAATCAAGCAAGTTATGAAAAAATCTTTAATATTATTCGTAGCACTGGTTGCTACTGCACTATCTAATAGTGCCCCCGTTTGTGCTGCCGATTTTGTGGCAGACGCTATCTATGTCAAGAATGCTAATATAGAGGAACAATGCTTCCGCTTTACGGTTAAACCTACGGTAACCTATACGATGGATGAGGTAAGCGTCTATGTGAATGGCGTATGCGAAATGACTCTTTCCCTTGGACCGGACGTGAATATACGCTTAGGTGTCTATCAAGAGGATACCGGCATTGATGAAATCTTTGTCATCGACCCTGCCTTAAATGACAATAAAGCAGGTAAGTACCTCTACCGTGGACAGATTATTATCGTCAAGGATAATGTTTATTACGACATTCAAGGTAAGAAAATAAGTAAATAAATATTAACTGGAATAAGGACCGCTGACGCTGATGGAAGATGGATAGTCCATACTCTATACTCCATCAGTGAGCAAAGCGAACGATCCATACTCCATATTCTAAAAAATATTAAAACATGAAAAAACTATTTTTGGCACTGATGGCTATTGCCGCCATCGCGTTAACGGGTTGTAAAGAATCCAAGAATGAACCTACACCAATCCCAACACCTTTAGACAACCCCATTGATGTCCGTAAGAACGGCGTGGAGTTTGTGCAAGACTGCCAACTGACCCCAGGAATCTATGTTCTGGACAACTCTGAGAAAACACTTTGGTCATTGCGTTATGTTCCGCAATCCAAGGGTCTTGTGTATTTTATGGATTACGATGTGCATTTCCCATGGGAGAAATTTATTCGTGATGGTGTAAAGACTCCCCGTTATACCGTAAATGATTTTCAACCGTTCAATGACGATGTTAACAGAGAATTCTATGGAAGCGTAGAGATGGCCTTTGGTCCGTACATCAACGCTCCACGTGGCTGCTCAGGCTTCGTATGTAAAAACCCTTCGGGAGAATTGCTGTTCGGACGTAACTTGGATGGTATCCCCGGTGCAATGGTTATCTTATTCAACAAAAACCCGCGTCCCGGTGAGTATAAAAGTGTGATGCTTTCCAATATTACCTATGCCCAGCGTTGGAATGGTACCGATGTCTATGATAAGGACAGTTGCTTGTTAAATCCCGAAACTAAGCTTGATGTTATGTTGCGTCAAAACACGGCAGTGATGGATGGTATGAACGAGTATGGTTTGTGCTTTGCTGCCTATCAGTTGCCCAACACGCAAGACGGAACTGAAATTGAATTCCCGCGTGACACCAAGCGTCCTGCTTCTATTGACCAGCAAGTCCAAGGTAAAGAGCAAATCACGCTGTCTGTTTTGCATCATTTGATGCTCTCAACTTGCAGAACGGTGAAAGACGTCATAAAACTGTTCAATAAATACAATTATACCACGCTTTTGTCCAAAACCAATATTCACTGGTTCGTAGCAGATGCCAGTGGCGACTATCGCGTGTTTGAGTACTGGAACCGTTATGATTCCATTTCTCATGCTTGGAAAGATACGTTGTATATAATGGGGGAAAAAGATCGTATGGCAGGCACTCATGGTTCTCTGTCTCAGGTGCCCTATGAATACAATAGTATTGAGAATTACTATGCCAATCCGGAAGCCAACTATACCTTCAATACCGACCGTTGGCAGAATACGTTCAGCAATAAGACTCGCGTACATAGAATGATGAGTGCCTATACACCCGTCATGACTGAAAAACAGGCTTTGTTATGTCTGCAAGAGGGTAATTTTGGTATGGAAATTCCCGGTCAAGTTACGGACTGGTCGTGTGTTTATAATCCGGTAAAGGGTACTCTTCTGTTCAACATGCACGACGATATGTCGGCTGTGTATTCAATTAATGTCTTTGACGAACTGAAATAGAGCGCAAAGCGCTGTGACGCACAAAACTTCGGTACAAATCGTAAAAACTTCGGAGAAAAAACAAAAAACTTCGGTACAAATTGTCAGCTTACTTCGGGATAATCCCACTTATACGCAGAAACAATAGCAAAGCGATTGGGAAAAAGTACACGTGCAATTGAGATGCAACTGGCCAAATTGTCGCAGCAACAAATCATTTCCCATGATGGCCCTAACAAGGGCGGTCATTGGGAAATAATCGATAAAAACTAACTCTTAAATGAGACGCTATATGATACAAAATGTGTTGTTAAAAAAGTGAACGAAGACAAAGGAAAATAGACAAAGAGAAGACGGATATTATATGTTTGGATTTATAACAATTATCTCTACTTTTTGCTTTGGTTTTATAACAAATGAGAAAATATGTTTGAAAGGAATGCTTTAACATGGCTTAGAGAATGGAAGGAGAAAGCGAATAGAAAACCTTTAATCATTCGTGGTGCCAGACAAGTGGGTAAAACTTCACTTGTAGATGTTTTTGGCAAAGAGTTTGATTGCTATTTAAAATTTAACTTGGATATAGCAGAAGATCTTGCTATATTTACAAAAGAGATGTCTATTCACGAACTTTATTCCATCTTGTTGGCTATGCGTGGAAAGACAAAGGACGAAGGAGCGACTCTTATTTTCATAGACGAGATACAGAACTCCCCTTTAGCAATAAAGATGTTGCGTTACTTCAAAGAAGAGTTGCCCCAAGTATATGTCATTGCGGCAGGTTCTCTTTTAGAGACGATGTTGAAGGATAACGAAAATATTAGTTTTCCTGTTGGCAGAGTGGAATATATGGCACTGAGACCATGTACTTTTGATGAATTTTTAGGAGCAATTGGGGAAACAGGACTAAAAACGATGGTTCAGCAAGCTAATGTTCCAGAAGTTTTGCATAGTCGTGTAATGCAATTATTTAATAAGTATTCGCTAATTGGCGGTATGCCTCAAGCTGTGGCAGAATATGCACGGACACAAGATATTGTTGCATTGACAGATATCTATCAATCGCTTTTAATAGGTTATCGAGACGATGTGGAAAAATACACACGTTCCGAAACGAGCAGAAATGTTATTCGTCATATCATTAAAAATGGTTGGAATTATGCCGACGAGCAAATTACATTTGAGCATTTTGCGTCCTCTGCATATAAGAGCAGAGAAGTGGGAGAAGCGATGAGAACATTAGAAAAGACGATGTTGATAGAATTGGTTTATCCATCTATTCAAACGGCACTTCCGATAGTTCAAGATATGAAGAAACGTCCTCGGCTGATGTGGCTTGATACGGGATTGATGAATTATGCAGCAGGCATTCAATCTGAATTATATGCAATTGACGATTTGAATGATGCATGGCGAGGAAAGGTGGCTGAACATATCGTTGGACAGGAGATTTTGGGTATGAGTAATTTATTTTTAGATAAACGTGCCTTTTGGGTGCGTGAAAGCAAAAACTCACAGGCTGAATTAGATTATTTGTATATTAGTCCTAAATTTGGATTAGTTCCAATTGAAGTTAAAGCGGGAGCCAATGCTCATTTGCGGTCTTTGCAAGCATTTATGAAAGAGTCACCATGTACGTTTGCTATTCGTTTTTGGAATAAGCCGATGCGACAAGATAGAGTAACATTAGACAATGGAAAAGAATATACTTTGTATAGTTTACCATACTATTATGCAGGACAATTAGGAAAAGTATTGGATAAAAATAATTAATAATGACCACATATAACGCACAAAATAAGCGATAAAAACTAACTAAAAATATTAACTGGAATAAGGACCGCTGACGCTGAAGGACCGCCTTCGGCTGATGGATTAAGGACTGAGGACGAGGACTAAAAAAGCGCATTTCGGTGCGCTTTTTTTTATTTTTCATAGAAAAATTTGGTTATATGAAAAAAAAGTATTATCTTTGCAGCGCAAAGGAACATAACGTATGGATACATCTAAATACATAGGAGAAACTACGGAATACGACAAGAAACAAGAAGTTGAACGCCGTAAGGTGAAAAGTTGGCTAAAAAGTGTTAGCGCATTTGCTAATGGGAATGGCGGGACACTATTATTCGGTATTGCCGACGATGATAAGGTGGTAGGATTATCTGATGCTAAATCCGATGCAGAGTTTGTTAGTCAAAAAATAAAAGAACGTATAGATCCTATCCCTCAAATAACAATCACTATAGAGCATAAAGAGGGGAAGGACTTGCTTCTTCTTCGTGTTCAAGGCGGTGAAGACACTCCCTATTATTACATTGGAGATGGTGTTATGGAGACGTTTGTTCGTATAGGAAACGAATCCGTTATTGCAGACTCTACAGAACACAAGAGATTGGTTCTTAAGGGGAACAATGCGTCTTTTGATGCTCGTCACACGAAAGAGGCTTTTGCCGACTACGCATTTACCAAGATGTGCAGTCGTTATTATGCGTGGAATGGAATTAGTTTTGACAACAAATTATATCATTCTTTTGGTTTGGTGGGCTCTAATGGCATGTTGACAAATGCGGGATTATTAATGTCTGACGACTGCCCGATACGACAGAGCCGCGTTTTTTGTACTCGTTGGAATGGTAATACGAAAGCAAGTGGAGATGTAGATGCTTTGGATAGTCAAGAAATCTCAGGTGGCATAGTTACCTTGTTGGAAGATACTATGGCGTTTATTCGGAGGAACAATCGCACGATGTGGTACAAAGAATCTATGCAACGAGTGGAAGTTCCAGAATATATCGAACGAAGTGTAATGGAGGCGGTTGTAAATGCAATGGTGCATCGTGATTATCTTATCCAAGGAAGTGAAGTACATGTAGATATGTACAATGATCGTCTTGTTATCTATTCTCCTGGTTGTATGCCGGAAGGGCGTATTGTTCAAGAGATGAAGATAGAAGACATCCCATCCGTTCGACGTAACCCTGTTTTAGCGGATATATTGGCTCAATTGGGATATATGGAACGTAAGGGCTCCGGTTTGGGCAAAATAGTGACTCCAATCAAGGGATTACCTTATTTCACAGAAAGAATGTTACCTCAATTCTTTTCTGATAGAGCACAGTTTACTATCACTTTCCCCAATGTTCTTTTGGCTTGGCAACAAAATCATCCCCAAGTAGATGCTTATCCTATGGATGATAGTGATACTCAAGATGATACTCAAGGTGATACTCAAGGTGATACTCAAGGGGTTGTTTTAGATGATTGGATTGTTGGAAATATAATTAAGAATCCAAAAATTACAACAGAAGAATTGGCAACAAAGGCAGGAGTTGGAATTATAACTATTAAACGCCACATCGCTAAGATGCCCCATGTCCAATATATGGGTAGCGGATATAGCGGTCATTGGGAAATAATCGATAAATAATTAACTAAAAATATTAAACAATTATGCGAAAAATCTTATTTATTTTTGCAGCGGTGTTACTAAGTAGCATTGGGCTGCACGCAGGAAACACAATTACCTACACTGCTCCGGCACAATTGCCGGGGACAACTCTAAGTGTAGGAGCATATACTTTTGGTCCTGCTATCACGAGTCACACGTTCTCCAATGGCACGGGTACGATTACTTGTGAAGGAGAGATCACAAAGATTGGAATTTCTGCTTTCTCCAATTGCCATAGTTTGACCTCAATCGAGATTCCCAATTCCGTCACAACGATTGACATAAATGCATTCTTAAATTGCACAAGTTTGACCTCGATAGAGATTCCATCTTCTGTCAAAGCAATGTCCTTTAATGTCTTCTATGGTTGCACCGGTTTGATTTCGGTGATTGTCAATTGGACAGATGCACAGTCAATAATTCCCCTTAATAGTGGTGTGTTTGAAGGGATTGCCAAAGGTGCAGGTCCACAAGGAGCAATGCTATATGTGCCGATGGGTACAGCTGACCTTTATAAACAAGCCGATGGTTGGAAGAATTTTGGAAGTATTGCAATATCAATACCGCGGAACACCATTACTTACACCGCTACGTCGAAATTGGAGGGATTCAAGGGTAGTTTGGATGAATGGGCAACCACTTTTGGTCCTAAAATCACTAAACACGAATTCAATATCTATTTGGGCACGGGTACGATTACTTGTGAAGGAGAGATCACAAAGATTGGAGGATCCGCTTTTCGTAGTTGCGAATTGACCTCTATAACGATCCCCAATTCCGTCACAGAGATTGGTTATTCTGCTTTTGAGGGCTGTTTCAAATTGACCTCTATAACGATTCCCAATTCCGTCACAATAATTTGGAATATGGCTTTCTTTAGTGCCGGTTTGACCTCTATAACGATCCCCAATTCCGTCACAAAGATTGGTTATTCTGCTTTTTTGGGTTGCAGAGATTTGAAGTCAGTTACTATTTCTAATTCTGTCACAACGATTGAAGAACAAACTTTCAATAATTGCCGCAGTTTGACTTTGGTGAATATCCCCAATTCCGTCACAACAATTAAGAATATGGCTTTCCGGGCTTGTACTAGTTTGACCTCAATCGAGATTCCCAATTCCGTCACACAAATTGAATGGGGAACTTTCATGGAGTGCTCCAATTTGCAATCAGTTTATTGCTATGCCCTCACTCCTCCTTCGCGGGTTGGTGGCACTATTTTTGCAAATCAACCTACCGTGTATACATTTAATACGGGGGCATATATAGAAAGTTGGTCAGAACTTCCCGCCTCTTGTTTCAAACCGATTTCCGCAGAAGTAGGTGGTATAAAATATGAGTTTTTCATTGAAAATAATAAATATACGGCTCGGGTAGTTGGCAAAGAGGGTGGCTACACCGGTAATGTCGCCATCCCCGAACAGGTTACTTATCAAGGAATGACCTTTACCGTTGTGGAAATAGAAGATGGTGCTTTTACTCACTCCAGTATAACCGCGGTTACTATTCCTACTTCTGTAACGAAAATCGGTATGGGGGCTTTTGAATACTGCGAACAACTGCAAAGTGCAATTCTTCCATCTTCTTTGTCACTCATTAGTAAAGGCGCTTTTCAAAATACCGGCTTAACATCTATCACCATTCCAGCCTCGGTAGAGCGGATAGACAATTGGGCGTTCCAACTATGCCCAAACTTAAAGGAGGTAATTATTCCTTCTTCTTCCAACCTAACATTTATTGGAGAAAGAGCATTTTACAGCAGTGGCTTAACATCTATCACTATTCCTGCTTCGGTAGAGAAAATAGAGAATTATGCCTTCTCGGTTTGCCCACTGGAATATATAATCAGCATGTCGCAAACGCCACCGGCATTGGGGGATGAATCGGTCTTCCCGAATGATAAAAAAGCTTACTTATATGTTCCGACTCCGGAAGCAACATTGGCATACAAGGATAGCAAATGGGGAGAATACTTTTCCCAAGTTTATTCAAATATCACTTACAACAAAACTTCCTCCAATACAGTGGAAGTAATTAATGCTATTCCTGTTGATGGAAAAATTATAATTCCTTCTACGGTCTTTTCTGAAGATGGTTTCTACAACGTTACCGGCATTGCTGATAGCGCATTTTACGGTCAGGATACCTTGGTATCTATCTCGCTGCCGTCTACCATACAATATATTGGCAACAGCGCCTTTAACGGTTGTACTAACTTGAAAGATGTCAGTATCAATCTTATGGAAAGTTTGCAAACCATCGGTGAAAAAGCTTTTTATGGTTGTACCGCTTTGAACTCCATCGTTATTCCCGAAGATATACAAGGCATTGGTAATGGAGCCTTTATGGAATGTACTGGTTTAACGTCTGTCACTTTGCCTACAGGACTGAAAATCATTCCGAATGACTGTTTCCGCCATTGTTATAATTTGAAGAATGATCTCATTATACCGGAAGGCGTTGATACTATCGGCGTGTATGCTTTCAACACCGACACCGCGCTGAAAAAGGTCTATTTACCATCCACCCTTAAGGAACTCCGCTACGGCGCCTTTGCAGGAACCGCCCTTCGGGAGGTCATTTGTCTTGCGCTTACACCACCTACGCTTGTGGGGGCTACTTTTGGCACAAAAGATTCTGCCTTATCTGTTTATCTCCCCAATCGTGACATGATCTCTACATATAAGAATAGTCAATGGGGGAGGGGCACCGGATTCACAGGTTGTTGGATTAAGTTCTTCGACCTGATGTCAGAAGAAAACAAGCAATACCTCTATAACGTAGCCGGAGACAACGAAGAGGCGCAAGCCATCGCTTCTGCGTATTGTGACTCTATCGACAATTATGCCAATAACTCAGAAGATGTGCAACAGTACACCAATACTGCGTTGGGTAAAATTGATAAAATTACCCTTGCTGCTTATAAGCAAAGATTGATTGATTCTCTCGCCAATTATGCGAAATCGAGAGGAGAGAATATCCAAGCCCAGCAGATAGCCGAACAATATGCTCCGCAAATCCGAAACACCTATTTCCGTCAAGACGCAGAACAACTATATGAGGAAGCACGCACGAAAATAACTGCCATCTTTGATTTGATTAAACAGAAGAATGATTACAAGACTAGCCTTCTCGCTAAAGCCGGCAACGATCCGGACTTGAAAAATGTGGCAGAAGCTTATATCGCACTGATTGAGCGTGCCGAAACGAAAGAGGAGGCCTATGACCTCTATACAAGAGCAGAAAAACGTATGGATGCCTACAACGCAATCAAAGAAGATTGGACAGGAGGCTCTGTCAATGTGAACGATAAGACTTGCTCTATAACTGAAGGATATATAAACTAAATATACTACGAATATGAAAACGATAAAACATATATTCATTTTGGCAGCAAGTTTGATGCTGCTAGTCAATACATCTTCTGAGGTATATGCATACGGCAATGACTGGTTTGAAAAGGACTATAATTTCTTCGCTTATTACGATGGTTTAGGTAGTGTTCATCTTTCCTTGCTGACGTGGACGGAAGGTGCCTCATACAATCACTGGGCGGGTGGTAAAGGTAGAACAGATGACAAAAAACGTACCTATGTCCAATATAGTTTAGACACTATAACAGGTATAAAAACAGAGAATAAGAATTGGCAAACGTTGTTTTATTATTGTGGCGATAATAAAGTCAATGCGCAAGTGAAAAAGAAAGAGACAGTAAATGGTAAGACCACAGAGGTTCCTGTTCCTGGAATGGCATGGTTTCAATCCAAAAAAGCTTCATTTTCGTTCTTCACCATTCCAAAAGGGAATGAATTGGATGAAGAATTGAAACAAAACGACTCCGTCAGTATTCCGCATGCCGATGACGAACGCAAATCGGTCAGATTTAACCTGCGATGGGCTGTTCCGACAAATTTTAGTGGGAAATACTTGTCCATCAAGGTGCATGTATGTGATGAAAGACAACTTGATTGTACGATACATGATTACGAGATTCTGACAGACGAAAAGGTAGAGGAGGGAATTGCTGCACCTAAACTGATGGAGCCTACTATCTTTTTAGGTGGTAGTGATCCAAAAGATGCCGGTACGATTTTGGTGCCGTATGTCATTATGGATGAACTTGTCAGCATTGAAACTTCTACTGATAAAAAGCCCATTACAGGATTACCAAACATTGGCTCGCTGTCGGTTAAGGCACAGAATGATGCAAATAGTAACTTTTATATCACTGCTGTAGTGAAAAGAGCTAATAGTGTACAGTACTCCCTTAAATCCAATCAGGTAACTATTCCGGCTTATCATACCATAGATAGTTTTACAGTAACGCCTAAAATGGATATGTTCGAGTACGGCACACAGAAGTATTTCTTAAACTCCGGTTACAAATGTTTGAAATGGAAGATTAAGACTCCGAGTGCTCAAGATGCTATGTCCATGGACTTTTTTGAGATTGAGCGTGCCTATAAATCCGACTTTAGCGATGCCGAACAAATTGCGCAAATTGAATACAAGAAAGGACAGGGAACCTATGAGTATGTGGATGAAAGCACCATCAATAACCCATACGGTGGCGACTCTATTTTCTACCGCATCCGTCGTATGTCTGCATCTTCCTATGGGTGGAATCATGACTATGCCAAGAGCTACACCTACGTAGGACGTGTGAAACAAATAGGTTTGGATTTGTATAAAAATAAATCTACCCCATACGCTGCTTTCCGCGATTGTGCTACGGATTCAGCAATCAACAACAGTGAGATTGACTTCACCGGTCAGTTGATTTGGCCCGTTGCGAACAATGGCTCAACTATAGCGTGGGACCCTCTCACCAAAATAGAAGTGGTGTTGTGGGAAAATGGCGAGGAGGCGCAACGCACGGAAATAAAAAATTTGCAAACAATTATAAATGGAACAACATTAGTTCGTGCATTTGGATATAGAGCGTCTCTACCCAAGACCTGCCAAGAATATTTCTTGAGTGTGCGCCTCAATACCGATGCCACTCGCTTTGACAAACCCGAAAAGACCGACTTCTGGTTCTTCCCCAAACGACGTACCGAAGCAATCAATATGACAAGTGCTACTGCATCTAACAATGATGACAAATACCCCGAACGTACGCTCATCGAGTGGACAGCGGACGGCGAGCCCGACTATTTTGCTCTCTATCGTGATGCCGATTCCATCGGCCTCGTTGATGGCCGTACCAATTGGTATAAAGACCCCGATGGCGTACCCGGGCAAACATACACCTACATGGTAAAGGCTGTAACCTATTGCACCAACAGAATGGAATCAACCACCACCACTCTCGGTACCCGATCCAGTTATGGTTATATAGACGGTTTCGTTACTTATAGCAATGGCGACAAGATGGCAAACATTAAGGTGGGTCTCTATGACGCAGATCCTGAGAATCCGCTACAAATCGTTACGACTGATGCCAACGGCTATTACAAGTTCTCCAAGATTGCGTATAACCTTGGCAACAACGGCAGCACATACAAGATTCAGGTTCGTAACATTGGGCAAAATTTCCGCCCTGCTAGTGGAGGAGTTGGACCAATACAAGTAACCCTCACGGCGAGTACCCCTGCTGTGCATCATGTTGATTTCCTGTCAGATGATTACAGACGTTGCTCGGGACGTGTGCTCTATACCGGCACCACCATTCCTGTGCGTGACGCATATTTCTTGATTAGCGGACAAGTGGCCAAGAGCAGTGGCGACACCATCCGCACCGACGCTTCGGGTAACTTCACCCTTTCTGTGCCTTCAAAAATAGATTTTACCGTCACTGTTGTCAAGGATAAGCACACCTTCGTAAACGACGGCAAACTGATGATTGGCGGCACGGATACCCTGAATTTATCAAGTGGCTCGCTGGACGGAGTCAAATTCTGGGACAATACCCGTGTACGCCTTATCGGGCGCCTTGCCGGTGGTGACGTACAAGGTGAGAAACCACTTGGCTTCGGACTGAGTAAGAATAACCTCGGCGACAGCCTCAAACTCGTCTTGGAATTAGAGGGGGACAATATCGCCCACTTCGTATATGACGAGAAAGATTTAACAAAGAAGACCAGCGACACGACGTATGCTCGTAAAATAGGCAATGATACATTGCGCACTTATGTTCATTTTGAACAGAAACGCATCATCATCCGTCCCGAAAGCAAGACCGGCGAATATATGATAGACCTGCCGCCGGTTAAATACCGCATCGTGGAAGCATCAGCCAACGGTTATGCTACGCTGTTTAGTGCAGGTAGAACATCCGAGACCAAAGATCTGACCTTCTCACTGGATACTCAGTATATTGCCCATGAAGGTCGTGCCAGTTGGTATCACGACACCTATTCTGTAATATATCACGCGCCCGCGTCTGTAAAAGTAGCGCAACTCCGCTATGGTATGCCAATTGAGTACTACGGAGAAGACGCGGTGAAGGGATATACACTATCTCAGTCACGCATAGATTCGGTATATACGCATAAGGACAAGAAATATGTCTTTGGCTACCCCGTCTATCTATCTGGACTCCTATACACCTTCCGTATTTATGCCTATGAGGAGTATCACTACAACAACGACATCAGCCGTGATTTGGATGCGGTAGCACTTGGCGGGCACAAAATTACGGTGTATAACGGACTGTCGTCAGGCACCTCCATCGTCAAAGGTCAACTCAATGACGATGGTACTTACGATGTGGCCGTAGGTGTCGCTAATGAATCGTTTGGCGCCGTCGGCACGGATGCGCTCAAGCATTTGGATGTGTCCGTTAATGTCAACGGACAGGATGTGCATGCCGAGCCCATACAAGCGTTTGTGTTGGGTGGTCGTATCACGGGCAGCGATGCGATAGCCTCCGCTGCGGAGCTGGCGAAGATCGGTGAAGTCATCACTGTGGATGATGTGCTGCGCGACCCGCCCGGAAGCAACTCCTATGCGTGGATTGAGAAGGGGGCTACCTATAACTCGTCCTACAGTGCGAATAATGGGGTTGATGCCAGTGTTGATCTAACATTGACGACAGGAACAAATAAAACAAGTGTGGATGGCATTCATTCTTCTCCTTTCAAAGGAATTGATCCCTTTAAAGATTTTTATGGTGAGCATCATACAACTTCAAGCGAAAAGAATTGGCCCATCTTTTCCTTCTCGTTGGGCTATTCTAATAATTCAACCTACAACTATTCCTATACCACCTCCGAGCGCATTCAGACCGGCAACAATAACAATATTATGGGGGCGGATGCCACTATCTTTATCGGTCATACTGTCAATACTTACGCGATGCATAGCGAAGTATTTACTACTGTGGATGCCGCCACCTTGTCGAAAATGCAAGCCTCTATTGCCACAGGGGAGACCAAGATTATAAAGCAGAAAGACCCATCAAGCCCGGCGCTGATTGTAACCAAAGATCTCGCCTTTACAATGGACCCCAGTCCTGTGCAGTTCGTCTATACGCAGGATCATATCGTCAATCAAGTCATACCGCAACTGGTGGCAGAGATGTTGTCCTTACTCCTCACAGGAACCGAAGAATCTGTGCAGCAAGTAGCCGATTCCACCAATAAACCCGTATATTGGGGGGAGACCAAAAATGGTGGGCTTGTATATGATCAAAATGCAGATACAATTAAATATACGATTTTGGTTCCTACGAAATGGAAGGATCCAAAATACAAAAGACCACCCTTTGTTAATGAATTACACACCTATATCAGATTGATAAATAGGTGGGCGGAAATCTTGTATGACAATGAATATAAGGAGTTTTACGGCACTACGAAGATGAACCGCGTGAAGAATTTCTCTATCTCTGCCAATACCACTGTTACGTATAGCGAAACAGGATCTGCAGGATACAATTACTCTGTCATCAAAAATGAAAAGGTTGATTTGACGGCGGTAAAACTCCTGCCGGAGGGTATCAGAGCGTGGGCAAACAAGGGGGAATACACACAGGTCGTCTTCGGTGATAAGTCTTTTAAGATTGATTTTAGACCGGTTATAGACCCCCGATTTACTCAAACGTCCGGTCGTAACCTATCACAAAACCGTACCATCGGCTTTACTCTTTCGCAAGCGGAGTATGGATATATCGATGTAGATGTGTACAACCTCGCGGGTACAGTAGATACTACTTTTAGCAACTGGCGCAACAAAGCCTCCAACTCCTTAACAGAAGACAGTCTAAAGACCGGCAACTACGACTGCTCCGACTTTATCTACCTGCTCCGTGGCGGCGCTACACGCTGCCCGTGGATAGGGGAGAATAAGACGAAGTTTTACCGCCCGGGAACCACACTTGACCCCGCTACCGTTAAATTGGATGAAGCCCACCTCGAGGTCAATCAGCACGAGGTAAGCGGCGTGGCTGCCGATGGTGTGGCGGTGTTTGATTTGCAGATTTGGAACGAGTCCGAGGCTGCTCCGGGTGTGGCTAACGGTCCGCACAACTTTGTTCTCAAACTATTAGAAGGCAGCAACCCTAACGGTGCCAAAGCATCTATTGACGGACTGGCACTCACCGGCATGGGACGAAACTTCTACTTGGAACCCGGACAGGTTATCCACAAGAAAATGGAGGTTCGCCAAGGAGCCCTCGCTCTTGACTACGACAGCCTTAAACTCTGCCTGATGTCCGACTGCGATACATCCAACTATGCTAACCAGTACGTCTCCGTCCATTTCCTGCCTGCCTCTACGCCCGTACATATCGCTACGCCGGACGATAAGTGGGTGATGAATACCAACTCGCCCTACGATAAGCAGGGCTACTACCTGCCGGTAGTTATTGACGGCTTCGACCCCGACTACGAGAACTTCGACCATATCGAACTGCAATACAAACTATCTACGCAGTCGGAGAGCAACTGGGTAACACTCTGCTCCTACTACGTGGATAAAACGTATTACGACAAAGCAAGTGGTAATAAGCAAATGTTTAACAAAGCTGCAGGACGAATCGACAATATCCATTTCTATGGCGAGCGCGATCCGATGGAGCAACGCTATGACCTGCGTGCCGTCAGCTACTGCCGCTATGGCACCGGCTACGTGAGCAAGGCATCCGAACCCGTCAGCGGTATCAAGGATACACGCCGTCCCGAATTGTTCGGTAATGTATCTCCTGCCAATGGTGTGCTCACTCAGCAGGACTACATATCTGTGCCCTTCTCCGAACCGATTGCCTACAACTATTTGGACGAGGATAATAACTTCCAAGTGATTGGCTTTAAGAACAAGGCGGACTATTTCAGTATGCCTACGCTTGCTTTCTCGGGAAATAGCAGTTCTTATGCCCGCACACAAACGGCACGCGACTTGAGCCACGGTGACTTCTCCATCGACATTGTTGTTTATCCCGATGCGGATAGCCGCAATACACGGATGGCATTCTTCTCTACCGGTCAACCCGCATCCGATATCGAACAAGCCATTGAGTTTGGTTACAACAACAAGCGATTATATGCACGTATATGCGACAAACAGATTTTATCTAATCCGATAGACTTGCCCCATAGCTTCACTCGTGTAACATTGACCTATCGTGCTAAAACAGGTGATGTATACCTGTATGTCGGTACGGATAAGGTAGGTAGTGGTGAAGCGCATATTACGGCATTTAATGCTGCTCCGCTAACCTTCGGCTTAGGTATGAATAACCTCCATCCCTTCAAGGGACGTATGGCTGAGGCGCGTATCTGGTCTAAGGCACTTACCTTAGGAGAGATAACCTCCACCAACAACACCTGTCTCACCGGCTACGAAAATGGGCTGTTGGCTTACTACCCGATGATTGAAGGCTCAGGAAATATAGCCTACGATAAAGCACATAGTGCCAATGCCACCCTTAAGGACCTGACATGGAACATGCCTGAAGGACTGGCTCTCCAAACGAATGAGGAAGGCGTGAAACTGAATCCAAAGTGGTTCAACAACTCAGCCGATGCCGATTACACGCTGCTCTTCAGTTTCAGAAGCAATCCATTAAAACCCTTTAGCAATGATGCTCTGCTATTTGGTGATGTAAATGCTAAGAATGCCGCTACCAATAAGCAAATAGGTATCTTTATGACGCAAACGGGGCAAATCGTATTGGTTTCCGACAGCGTGAACAAATTGGTGGCTGATGGTAACTATAACGATGGTGCTTGGCATACACTCGGATTAGTGGTGAGCCGCAGTTTCAACTATACCCACCTATATATAGACGATAAACTTAAGGCACATGCCGACGGACAGTTCTTCGGTGCGTGGGCGATGTCCCAAACCATCCTCGGCAGGAACTTCAACGGCTACTTTGACGAACTCAGTATATGGGAATTGGCTATGCCGCAGTCCTATCTCAGCGAGTTCACTACATACGCTCCTAACGGACAGGAATTTGGGCTACGCTGCTATCTGCCGTTTGACCAACGCATTAAGAACGCCAGCAGTATCTACGAGACCCACTACAGCCGATACAATGCCCGTCTCTATTACAATAGTGATAACCGGGAATGGTATGCTAAACAGGATACGGTTGTGGTATCCGAGTTGGATGACAAATCCACTACCAAGGATGTATGCCCGCTTATCCGTGAATCTGAATATGAGAAGATGCGTTTCTCATGGACTTCGCGCGATAACGACCTCGTCATCAACCTCAAGATGCCCGATGCCGAAATCAACCATAAGAACATCTTCTTCTCCTTGCGCGATGTGGAAGACCTGCAGGGAAACCGCTTGCTCAGTCCGATTGCATGGTCCGTCTATTTGGACCGCAATATCATCCGATGGGATGAACAGAACCTATGGGTAGAGAAGAGCGCCAGCCCGGTAGATACCGTAGTCTATACTACGATTACCAACTATTCCGGCGAAACTAAGCCATTTGTCATCACCGGTCTGCCCGAGTGGCTCACCGTAGATGAACCGATAGGCACGCTCCAACCGCAGGAGCAACGCGTACTCGCCTTCACCATCAGCGGTGACCTCAATGCCGGCGACTATGTCGTGCCGGTTGCCCTGACGGATGAGGCTGACCTAAGCGACCAAATGCTAATCAATGTGCGTATCAACGCCGTCTCTCCCAGCTGGTCTGTACCTAATAGTTACAACCTCAATATGAACCTTATCGGTACCGTTCATTTGCAGGATGAAGCACGCGGCTCCTATATAGATACCGATACGCGCGATATAGTAGGTGCCTTCTATGGCAATACGTGCGTGGGCATGCAGTCTATCACCTCTAAAGTAGGCAGCACCGCTAACCTCTATCTCAAGGTTTATGGCGATGATAAGATGGATAGGAGGGAACTCTCCTTGCGCCTATGGCAGGCTTCTACCGGCAAGACCTTTGTACTCATACCGACTGATTCTGATCCTACCAGCCAATCTGTGCAAGTTATTCGCTTCGTGGCCGATACTGTTTATGGTTCGGTACAGAAACCCGTACAACTTCGTGTAGCGGATTCGCGCGTGCAGAATATACCTGTCTATAAAGGATGGAACTGGATTAGTTTCAATGTTCGACCGACGGATATCAACTCGTCTTTCATTAATGTTGGAGGCTTCTCGTCAGGCAACCAAATCAAGACATATCGTACGAAAGACAATGCGTCAGTTTATACCTCAAACGGCTGGAGCAATAATATCCAATTGGACTACCACAATATCTATATGCTAAAGGTAACAGCCGACATGATGGTATTGGAGGTTCGTGGCTCGGCTGCCGATAAAGTGCCCGAACTGACGTTCGGTGGCGGTTGGAACAACCTGCCGTGCTTATTTGAAGCCAACACACCTATAGATGCTGCGATGGCGGACTACTTTAATGCTGCCAATGACGGCGATATCATCACCGGTTACTACCAGTTTGCTGTCTTTGACAACAAGCAGTGGGTAGGTTCGCTGGAGACCCTCATCCCGGGCGAAGGTTACATGCTCTACCGCCAGTCAAAGGATGCTGTCACCGTACATTTCAATCCGGTTGCTCCTGCCTCCGCTCCGCGGAAGAAAGTGGAGAGTGAAAGGGAGAGTGACGCCCTACGGGCTAGTGAAAGTAGAACTTACTCCACCGTGATGCCTATTGTGGCAACCTTGGAGGAGAATCAGCCTGTCACGTGTCCTGACGACGCTATCCTACGTGCTTACGCACACGATGAACTCGTAGGCGAGGCACAAGCTGTGGATGGCGTATGGTTCCTGCTCGTTCATGCTGCGGAAGGCAGCGAACTCACCTTCACCGTTACCGACGACAAAGGTGAGGAAAAACAGGCTGCTAATATGCTGCACTATGGCGCTTTGGCTCCTACCGGAACGATAAGCAACCCGTATCTCATCCGCTTTGGCGAATCTGACTTGCGCAAGGTAATCGATCATGGTATCCTGTATATCCATCGCAATGGTAATGTCTATGACGCCCAAGGCGCACTTGTTAAATAACAGGTAATAAATTAGAAATTACAAATTACAAATAACAAATGAAAAAGTCTCTTTTAGTAATAATCGCAGCCGTGCTGCTTATCGGCTGCAAGCAAAAAAGTGAACGCACTATCCTTACTCCGGACAATACACCACGTCCGGAGTGGAAAGTGGCGGAAGATGCAGAGAGTTATAAATCCATGACGGCTATTATCCGTCTGCCGGAGGTGCTACGTCCTTACGCCGATGCTACCGACTTAATTTGTGTGGCAGCCGGAGAAACCATTGTAGGAGTGGCTTCGCCTTGGGACGAGGTGTCGGATAGTTATATCATCCGTATTGCTGACCCGCATACCACGAGTGCTCTCACCTTTCGCTATTATTCAGTCAAACTAAAGCGTATCTATACCGCTCCGTTCGTATCTTTCGCCAACGACGATATGGTAGGCACAGTAGAAAAACCCTTTATTCCTGAGTTACAATAATGAGAACGAATCTTTTTAACCGCACATTGTGCATCGTGCATTGTGCATTGTGCATTGTGCTGTGTACGTCCGTACACGCAGCAACAACCGTCATTCCTCATCCTTTTACGGTGGGAATAGATGAGGAATACCAACCCTATGTTATCTATGTCTCTGCCCAAAAAATAGGTGAAGATACATGGAAAAACACTTACGCTGATGGTCAGCGATTGCTTACGAAAGATGAGTGGGACTATCTGCTCAATACGCGCTCAATCAATAGCATAGCGGCTTCCTCCTTCCGCGGTTGGGCACAACTGATAGATGACAATAACGTCACGAAAGCCTATGCTGTTCTCTTACCCGATGATTGGGCAAATAAGTATTACTTTGAAGGTGATGCGTGGTACACGGATGAACTAAAGAGCCAAAGATTCTTTAATATTGGCTCTACCTTTGATAGTAATACTCTCAACACAGCTGACACAACTGCTTTGCAGCAAGCCGGTGCGGTGTTCTTGCCGTGCGATATAACTAATCCGGAGGGTGTTTATGCTAACGGACAATATTGGACGGGCACCAAGGAAGAAGGATTGGGTATCTATTTCGTCCAATTCTCTACCTCCGCTACCAATCCTGAAGAACAGGCTATCTCTATTGTTGACGGCGGAGAAGAATCTGATAAACGCTATGTCCTGTTGGCTCAGCAGGAAGTATCTATCACTATAAATGAGAATGTCAATAACGTCGAATTACTGCAGCCGTGGGCAACCCACCATAAGCCGGTTAATGTACGCCTCATTCGTTCTTTTACTCCGGGTATGTATAACACCCTGTGCCTGCCGTTTGCTCTTACGGAACAAGAAATACAAACTGCTTTTGGTGCTGGAACTCAAGTGGCGAGGTTTACAGGGGGAAGTTTGAGTGCAGATAAAAAAACTCTTGAGATTACGTTTGAGAACTGCACCTCTGTTGAAGCAGGTTTACCATACATCATTGAACCCTCGCTGCAAGTTACTGACCCTACTTTTGCCAAGCGTGTCATTGAACAAACTACTGCTGCCGGAGAGAACTTCAGCCCGGCAGGCACCATTGCGTACCTCGGTATCATCAACCCGCATAAATTGGCTGCCGGCAATACGAAATACCTCTTCTTGCAAGCCAATAATACCTTAACATGGTCTAAAGCGGGCGATACCAGCACGATGAAGGGTATGCGTGGCTATTTCTATGTGCCCGGTATGCAGGATATGCCTGCTTCTTGCCCGGCCCGTCTATCAGTCCGCCCTGCCGCACATACGCCTACCGACTTGCCGTCCTCGTCCACGTCCTCGTCCTCGTTGGAGAAGTTTCTTCTACATGGTCAATTAGTGATAATCAAAGATAACAAGATGTATAACGCTCAAGGCATACAACTATGAAATACTATCAAATACCAACTACACAAGTCGTCCGCCTCTCATCAGGCGAAGTGATGGGCCTTTCCATCAATACCAGTGGTGGCAATCAAGGCGATGCTATGACTCCACGAAGGATATATTTATAACGTGAACGAGCATAAAAAAAAGAGAGTGACCTCCCTTCGGGTCACTTTTTTTTGTATTTTTCATAGAAAAAGTTGCAAATATGCAAAATTCTTTGTACCTTTGCACCCGAAAACAATAAAATATCGGAAATGCTACTCCCGATATTTGGAAAAAATCATACATTATGATACCGAGAATCTATAAATTAGAAGACGATTTAGAGCAAAGTGTATTCCTCTTTGGGGCACGTCAAA
>JAGHRV010000021.1 GCA_018066175.1 Candidatus Colicola equi
AGCTGGCAGAGCAGCGTAACTCCGCTCTCGGACTCCTGGCTAACTATCTTGCACCGGTTGCACAGGCGCTCGCCGGTAAGATCTCCGCTCCTATCACCGGCATACAGACCGCAGGCGGCACTGTAGAAGCAGACGCAATCAAACCGGCTGCAGAACCGGAAGCAGAGGATCCGTTCTCTGATGAAGAAGCAGAGGAGCTCGAGCAGCTGCTCGTTCGACTCAAATCAGCAGAACCGGAATACATGCAGCTGCTCCGCAGAGTTGTAGAACTGGCGGAAGCTCACGACAGCACATATTCTATGGCGCGTGGCTTCCTCCTTAAATAACAAAGAAACATGAACGTATATTTCGATAAAAATTACTCCGGAAAAGTTTACTCTGGAAGCGTAACTTATTATTATGATTCCGCAATCGATGCTTTCAAGGGAGTAAGCGTTTCACTCGACAACAGTCTTGCTGGTGGCACTGTTACGCTTACCGGATATTGGACAAAATCGTCTCGCGGTAATTTTATGTTCCAGACCACAACCGGAGAATGGATCAATCTTTACTCCGACGGCTGGCAGCTTGTACGCATGGATTCATACCCTCAGAACCAGGCACAGGACTACGTAAACCGAATGATCGAGAACAACAAAAAGATCGTTTCGTGCAACCTGTTCTGCGCCCGGTACGCAAGCAAGCTGACGGCATCGGAGAAGCAGCTGCTCTATCAGCTGCAGACTCGCCTGGAGAACCGCAATCTGCGTCTGATCAACGACGGACTCGTTAGCAGCGTAACGACCAGCACTCCGGCAGGCTATAGCCAGTTGCAGCCCTATCTGCAGAGCTTTATGCAGACCGGCGGCGTAGGCGTAGTGATCTCCGGAACTGCAGTAATCGTAATTACCGCAATCGTAATTGCATCGCTCAGCACTGCTGCATACTTCGCATACAAATATCTGTTCGAGGAGTCTGCAGACGACGTGAAATATAGCGAGCAGCTTACTAAGACGCTGCTGGCAAAGCTCACTCCGGAAGAATACGAACAGCTGCTCCGGGAGACGCAAGGCATCGTTACCAAAACGAAGATTAAGCAGATGATCGCCGGATCCGGCAACCTGCTCAAGTGGGCGCTGATCGGCACTGCAGCTTACATGATCTACGACAAATATATAGCGAAAGGATCCAGACTATGACAGCAGGACAGGAAGTTACAGTAAAATGCACTTATGCGATGCTGTATGATCCGGAAACAGAGCAGCCGCTGTTCTCCCTCCAGGGCAGGGAGACAGCCGGCAATCCTTTCGGATCTGTAGTCGCCCCCAACGGAAAATACTATACCGTAGAGCTCAGCGACGGCGCTGCTGCTTATGTTACCGACATCGATCAGAAAGGTCGGATCCAGCAGATTATAGCCGGCGATCGCCGGGTTCTGGTGAAGCAAGTGGCCGTAGCTCCGGCTCTGATCCAGGAAGATCCGGTAGATCTCAGCAGCAACAAGATAGACAAAAAACGTTTAATCTGGCTCGCCCTCGGAGCCGCAATTCTCCTCTCATGAAAGTAAATCACAAAGTATTTCAATTCAGCGCCCCGGGCGTATTGAAGCACGACGGCCAGTTCTCCGGATGGATCGCTAAGAACGTAGGTACCGTTTCCGCAGACGTGCTGGGCGTACCTCTCGCACCGGGCGAAACGCTCGATATGACTCACGTTCCAGCAGATGCTGCATGGAACACAGATATTACAGTAGGCTTTGCGTCTGCATCAGCCAAAGTTTTCATCATCACTCTTACTTACGCTTAATATGGAGTTAGAAACAATCCTGGGCATCCTTACGGTGCTGCTCACTGGTACGAACATTATCAGTATTTTTCAGATCCGCTCTATCCGGCGTAAATCGTCTGCAGAAGCAGATCAAGAACAGATCCGCTCTCTGAATATGATTATAGCCGGCAACATACAGGAGATCGCCAGGCTGCAAGAACGACTCGACAGCCTGGAGACTAAGTACAACGAACTCTACGAAAAGTATATCGAAATAAAACGTAATTAATATGAAAACGCTCGTTATTACTCTTATGCTGCTGTTCCTGCTCATCATCGTTTGCTCCTGGTATATCGTCAGTCATGGCGACGTACTGTTCGAGGAAGAAAAAGATCCGGAGCCGGAATTGCCAAAAGATCCGGAAATGGCATCCGGATCCGACGTATGCACACGCAAAAAGAAGTTTTCGCGCATTACGTCGAAAAGCCCGGCCATAGAAGTTCCCAAGTATATCTATACTAAGTATTACAACCGTAAACACTAATTATTATGTCTCTCATAAACGATCCATCTTTTCTCGATCGAGACTTAGGCAGTACCAACGGATGTGTTGTCCGCTTCGGACATTCGACTAACACAAAGAGCATTATCCTCAGCTGTACCGGAACTATAGCTGTAAACTATCTGTATGCCCCTGCAGGAGAAAGAAAAACGGACGAATACACGGATATTGATAAACAAGAGATTCTGATAGATACTCTTGAGGGTACGCCGGTATATATTATCGGATCCGTTACGTATATTAAGGCTGCAACTCCGCTCGATACTATAGATATTCGTTCGCTTCGCTCTCTGGAGTCGCTCGATCTGTCCGGCCTTACTACTCTTACCGGTATTAACATTTTTGGCTGTCGCAAGCTCGAATCTCTTAATCTGTCCGGCTGTACCAGCTTACAGACGCTCAATCTTAGTGAGAATACAGAGCTGCAGACGCTCGATCTGTCCGGCTGCACGCACCTTGTCGCTCTCAATCTTGAAACGAACAAGAAGCTGCTGGCTGTAGATCTTACCAACTGCAGCGCCCTGTCGTATCTCGATGCAACTATGCTCACTGAGCTGCAGTCGCTCAAGCTGGATGGCACACAGCTAATGTCTCCGGACAACACGCTGCTTCTGATCCAGGCATGCTATGGCGGCGACGTGATCGCTGCTAAGGAAGCAGCAGATCGAGCAGAAGCTACGCTCAAAGAGCTTAAACATGCAATCGAAGATCTGCCGGACGGCCAGGCTGTAAGCGTGAAAGTTGCAGAGCACACTGTCGCTCTCTCGAAGCTCGACAGCTTGATAGGAGGGGAGACGCGAGTTGATTTCAATCTCGATGACTATGTCATAGACTTCCGTATTGTTACTACGAACCTTGTATGGTATAAAGAAGAAGGAGCCGGTGCGCTTATACCTGTATCTGAGTACAAGGGTAAAGTAGTAACCATCGTTAATAACAATTCTAATCTAGGTAGATTTTCTCCTCTTAAAGATAACAAAGCGTCAAATCAAACCCCACCATCGTTTTGTGACGGATTTGATTTCTTGACCGATTCACCAATCGAAATAGGTGAAACAAAGTCGATAACAATTCCTCAAGACTGTAACTATTTATACATCTACAAATCGTATCATGGAGCAGATCGCGCACCTGAAGCAGTATATACAACTAAAGCCGGAGGAGGAAGGGTTACTGTTCTTGAGAGCGAGATGGCTCAAGCAAAAAATGATATTGCTTCCAATGCTGAAAAGATTGATGGAGTTGTAGGAGAGGGCATCTTCTCTACGTTACCAAAATTGGAGTTTCTGCCGAAGATGCAAGCTGCTAAAAAAAGATATTACAGCAGCACGAACACTACGCAGAAATTGCCGATAGTGTTAGCTCATATCTCTGATATTCACGGCAATTTTGCAAACGTATCTCGTTTCTTGCAGTTCTGTGATGAATACGCAAGCTACATTGATATGAAGGTTAATACAGGAGATTTAGTTCTTGCAAACTGGGCTGATGACACTTCCGGGTATTTCGAAAAAGAAGGCGCAAATAGTATCGTTAATATCATCGGCAATCATGACACTCGAGATGAGGCAAGTACTAATTGGCGCAAGTATGTTGGTGTACAGGCTTACAACCGATATATCGCTCCGGCTATCTCATCGTGGGGAGTAACGCAGCCGGAAGGCGCAGCAGCCAACGGACTCTGCTACTATTACAAGGACTACGCCGACAACTTGCTCCGCATCATCTTCGTTGATGTTATGGGCTACGATGACGCGCAGAACACTTGGCTGCAAGGTATCCTCGCAGATGCGAACACCAACGGCCTGCACGTTATGATCGTGGCGCACTTGACAAGCTTTTCCACATCGGCAGAGGCAGAGAACGCTCCCTTCATCAAGGTGGACTGCAACTATTCCACGAAGGGAGGTCTTCTCTCCTCTTCTACAACTTCCAACAACTACAATGCGAATGCCTACAAGATGCTCGCTTCGGTGGATGCGTTTATGACGGCAGGCGGAACGTTTATCGGCTATCTGCAAGGCCACGCGCATTACGATTTCATCGCACGCATCAGCAAGTACCCCTCGCAGATGGTGTATGCCATCGGTGCGACCAAGGCAGGAGAGATGCGTGACTACAATCATATAGTAGGCACACGAAATCAAGACGAGTTCCAGATTGTTAGCATAGACACCTATTTGCACAAGGTGGTGCTTTATAAAGTTGGCGCAAACACAGACCTATATGGCCGAGAGAAAAACGCCGTCTGCATTGACTATACAACTGGCAATGTAATAGCTGACCATTAACGAAAAAGGAGAGGGTCTTCGCCCTCTCTGCTTCCCGCCAAAAGTCACCGAGTTTTTAGCAAGACTAATTAAAAATATTAAATATGAAGAACTCTACTCTTCTGATCATCGGAGCGGCGATAGCTGCTCTGATGATAACTAAGAAAAAAACGTCCGGCACCGGCGCGATGAGCGACATGCCGGTAACGCTCGAGAACATCCGCATGGGCGTAGCTCGAGGATGGTACACTGCCCAACTGACGATGGTAGACGGCAAGAAAGCTGTCCGACTGTCCGGCAAGCAGACTGATGGCACGTATACCAGCGACGTATATCCAGTAACCGATGAAGTCTGGCAGGCACTCCTGGCTGACGGAATCAAAGTTGCATAAGCTATGATCCGGAAGATAGTCGTACTGTTACTCGCCTGCATCAGCATGGCCGCGTGCAGATCCGTGAAGTATGTCGAGTTGCCCAGCTCGCACAGCTCTGTCGAAGTTAGTGTCCGGTACGACTCGATCAGCCGGGATCACATCCGATACCAGGAGGTGAGGGACGGTAAGGCGCAGACGATCGACTCCACGGTAGTCAATCACTACATCGTATCAAAAGATACCGTATTAAAGGTTGATAGCGTCCCGGTGCCGGTACCGGTACCAGTTCCGGGAGAAATGACGAAGCGCCAGCAATTCATGTATAATTCCGGACAGATCGCCTGGATCCTATTCGCTATCATTGCGCTCGCAGGCATTATATATATAGTAATTAAAGCAATCAAACGATGAACAGCAAACAAACTGCTGCAGTAGTAGCTGCAGGCGCAGCTCTGCTATATGTCTTCTCTAAAGGTATGAAAAAAGCAGAATCCACAACAACGACAGCAAAGAGCTATCCTAACAGCACGGAGCGCTCCCGGGGGTATCGGAACAACAATCCGCTTAATATCCGCATCAGCTCTACAAACTGGGCAGGAATGATCCCTACAGCCCAGAACGGCGACGGATCTTTCGTGCAATTCACCACAATGCCATATGGCTTTCGTGCAGCTATGCGCAATATCCGCACGTATATCGTCCGCGACGGAAAGAAGACGATCCGGGAGATTATCAATAAGTGGGCTCCACCATCAGAGAACAACACCTCGAAATACGTTACCGACGTTTGCACGCTCACCGGCATGCTCCCCGGAACGGTCGTGTCTCAGACTAACCAGCAGCAGCTCTCCTCGCTCGTCCGGGCGATGGCGTTTATAGAGAACGGCTACTACTGCAACAATATCGACAGCTATATCAATCAGGGCTGGAACTTGTACATCAATTCTATATGAAAAAGCAAAGCAAAACAATACTCACAATAGCTGCAGTCGCTATCGGAGCGCTGCTGATCAAGAAGCGCAAGCAGGCTGCCGGCGTAGGCGCTGCTCTTAATCCCTATATCGCCATATCTAAGCTGCAGCGCCGTGGAGTAGACTTTAATAAGCGGTCGTTTGATCTTCTGTCCGACAATGAGATTAGTGCGCTTAATTTCTACGCCCAGAACATTCGCTGGATTCCGTCGAAAAGCATGCGAACCAAATATACGCTTCCGGAGTGTTTATTCCGCACGCTCAAGCGCACATATACGAAAGCAATATCCGGAATAGCGCCGGTAGGAGCAGTAGATGATCCGGAGCTTGCGGACGCTACGGAATATCCCATTTACGACGGATGGGGGCGCGTGTCTCTTATTTACAGAGACAGAAACGACTACCCGGCGAAGAATAATCTGTTCGCACAGCTCGACGAGTGGATCGGAAAGATCAAAGATAGTGATATTGCATGGTGGGCTACTGTAGCATATATCGCCAGGGGCGGCAAGTTTATTTGGTCTGACAGCTCAAAGGGTGGAGTTAAAAACGAGTTGTTTGCTACTACCGGATCCGCATCTGATGAGCGCAAAGTGCGTATATCATACCTCGCTTCCGAAGCTAAGGGCGGCAAAGGCATACAGACGCTCGCCGAAGAGTGGAGCGCCGACGGCGGCGACTATATGGAAACTCGAGCTGGTATTATAAACGCTCTGATGTCCGTTACAAGCACAGGAGAAGCTCAGCAGATCATCGAGCAGGAAGCTCAGCGAAGAATCGACGAGCAAAAAGATATTATGCAGAAATCAATGTATTCTGACGTTCCTTTCTAAATTATTCAAATCATGGCAGACTACTACAAACAACGACATCTGTCTCCGAAAGAACGAGACGAAGCTGCAGCTGCTCTTACGCTGCTCGGACTGGCTATTGCTGGAACGGTTACTATCACAGCTGCAGGCATACGCAACCGTAAGGGCGTAGGCCGTGTACTCAAAGACACGCAGACTTCTTTTGATTATATCTTCGACGACGAGTTCGCACTCTACAAGCAAGAAGAGCGCACGCCGTATGATCCGGCCATGCACCCGGACATCGAGAAAGCATACAATGATATGGCCTTGTATCGGTCGTATCGATTTACCCCGGAAGAATACGTGGACGCAGAGACCGGCGACGAATATCCTGCAGACACTGTGTTCGAGGTATACAAGATTCCCCGGTACTCTTCTACCGGCCAGCTTAGCCTGGTACACGCTATCGAGGGCGATGATCTGATTAACGCTACTCGAATCATGGATGGAGATATAGCTAAAGCAAAGAAGTTCGGATATGATCTCTATATCTATCAGAACGGCGATCTGGCTAAATTCGTGCCGGGAGTATACGGAGTAAAAGACAGCCAGCAGGCATTCGACTTCGATGCAGCTCCGGACGTAGTGCCAGAATACACTCCATCGAGAGATCAGATGCGCAAGAGACGGATCGAGGATGCCACACTTCATAAACTCGGATTCAAGGTATACGCCGGCGAAAATAACGATTTGATCTATTGCGCCGGCTGCAGGAAATAACGACCCTAACTGACAAAAACAAAACTATATGAAAAAGCAAAACAAAACTATTCTTACTGTAGCAGCTATAGCAGCTGGAGCACTACTCCTCGCTAAGAAGTCCGTCTCCGGAGTAGGTGTTGCCTATACTGAGAAAGAGCTCGCTGGCGCGGAGAACATGGATATTTGGGTTATGAACGTCCAGGAAATGTACTTCCGTTATATGGACGAAATCAGACGATACATGTTCCAGGACGGAAGAGGTAGAGCAGGCGCAAAGCAGAGAGTAATGGAAATGCTGCTCTCCGACTACCAGCGCGGAAAGTTCGACAGATCAAGCTGGCGTAGCTTTAACAAGAACGCAAGAAGTTTGGCTGCCGATCGCATTCTTGACTACTACGTAAACAGCTAAAATATGAAAGCAAATAACATTTTCCCTATTCTTGCTATTGCCGCAGGAGCGCTGATTATTAAAAGAAACCGGATCTCCGGTGTTGGTGCAACTGATCAAGATTTAGCTCTGCAAATGCTCGACGAAGCAGGTATCGACATTCGACAGAGCTATCATGAGCTCGACTTTGCAGAGCTGCAGGAGCTGCACTATATCATGAAGATAGTCGGATATAAGGCTCCTTCTCGCAAAGTTAGAAGCGAAGCTCCGGTATATTACTTCTGGCGCTATCTTAGACATATTGCTCAGAAGAACGGTGTTTTCGGAGTCTCAGAAGCCACAAAAGAAGATGAACTGAATGGATGGCGTGTTTACTCCTGGGTTCTTATGTCTCCGGATCTTTTCGAGAAAACGTATTCCGTATTCATGCAAGACAGGACTAATCATGGATGGCCGGCCATGCAGAATATATTTGCATGGCTCAAAGTAAACATGCCTGCTCCGTATCATAATCTGTCGGAAGAAGCATACGAGATTGCTGCATATAATCTGGCTGCAGACTACTTTGCCATTCACGATCGAAAACTCGATAGAGAGACTGCATTTAAGCAAGCGGCAGCAGAACTGGAAGCGGCAAGACAAGCATATCTGTCATTATAATGGCCGTTGTTATTCTGCAAAAAAGCAGTAACTTTGCAACGTCGTTAAGACAAACTATCTATTCGCTCGCTAAAAGTTCTTTGTACTACTGAAACGAAAAGCCCGGCGCAACGGCCGGGCTTTTTTGTGTCTGTATGTCAGATCTTCTTAGCATATCGCTCGATCTGTCCTTTTTTCGGAAGTCGCTTCCGGATGTATTCTTCTGTAGTCGCTATCGACTTGTGGCGCAGGTGATCCTGCAGATCGTAGATGGGCATTCCTGCTTCTGCAGCTGATATAGCGCCGCTGTGCTTCCAACTATACCAGGTTTTATCCCTCGATATTCCCAGCTGCTCCCTGTATCGGTTAAACTGGTTCCGCTGTGTGTTCTTTCCCAGTGGCCGGGCTCCAGGCACTCCGTATTTACCGAATACGTACAACTTCGGATCGTAATTGAATAATCCCATACGCTCCATACGCTCCATCACCTCCGGAGGAATAGATACGCTTTCCGTTCGATCTTCCTTAGCGTTCTCGCTCCTTACAGTGATCAGCCGGCGCTCTCGATCAATATCTCCGACCCTAAGCAAACGTAGCTCCGTTCCCGGACGGATAGCACAATAGTACTGAATCTCGCACGCCAGCCATAGCCAGGGCGCTTTCGTCTCCATCGCTTCACGGAGCCGCTGGCGATCGTCGCCGGTAAGAGGAACAGGGGCGCAGTCTACTACCTTACCCAACTTGGGGATCTTGTATATCGGATTCGGATCCAGGTACACGCCCTCGTCGATAAGCCATCCGAAGAACATGCGGACTACCTGCACATACTTCTCACATGTTAGCCGGCAGACTCCGCGCTTCTCTACTATCCAGTAGAAGAACGGAAGCAGGTTCTGCCTATTCATCTGAGTAACGGCTATATTATCCAGCTCGAGCTCTACCCACTCCTGGAAGTACTTTAGCTTCGATACGTAAGTTTCTACTGTACGCTTTTCCCATGTAGGGCGCATCGCCTGGAGATACTTCTGGATGAGCGAATCTACCCGGACTGCAGCTGCAGCTTTCTTGAATGTCTGTACCTCCGGGCGAAAGTTCTCTGCCATCTTAGCCGGAGCTACACTTGCATTCCATTCTGTAAGGTAAGCGCCGGATTTTAGCCATTCCGTTTTTTCTTTAATGATTGCACGCGCACGCGCATAACGTTCTTCGGCTGTGCCGGAGCACAGGCCGTCGTAGGTTCTGTACAGGTGTCGTTCGTCGATGCTGTCCGGTAAGCGGAAAGCCCACTCCACATACCAGCGCTTCGTGATGTCTCCTTTAGCGTCATTGAGCTTAGGAAAGCAGATCAGAGTCTTTGTTCTTGGCATACTTTATTCGTGTTTTGGTTTGTGGAATAAAAGTGGAATTATCAACAACTTGTCTACAATAAAAGTGGAATCGGCTATTTTGGCCAGTTCCACTTTTTCGTTTCTACCTTTGTTTACAGGCAGTTACGCGATTTTTGTGGAGATAGGGGGAGTCTTAGGCTCCCAGTATTTCTCGTCAATTAAAGCTGTATATTCTGTGGAAATTTGGCAATTCCACTTTTTCCACTTTTATTCCACAATTATACTATTTTATTTATATATATAAAGTTCTGCAGTCATGTAATAGCAGGAGTCGTGGCCTGGCTGTGGCTGACGGATCTGGATAATATGAATTATCTGAGCACCGGCTTTTTTTGCTTCTAATTTAAGTTCGTCGATACATGCTTCGTATGTGCAGTTCTTTGTAGAAGTAAAAACTCCACCGCCAACAGAAATAGAACCAATACGCTCTATATTATCTGGAAGCTGCTGTCCTTGCCCAATGACAACAACTTCTCTTACTGGAGGGTAATACTCTTTTACACTTACAACTTTCTTGAGAGAGCAAGATGATAAACAAAAAATAGATAATAGAATAAAAAGTATCTTTTTCATAATTATTGCTGTTGTATGAAGTTAGTGGCGTTATTTCTAATTATTGCGTCGTGGAGCAGTTCTACTAATTTATCGATGCGTCGTCCTTGATCCGCATTCTGCTGGATGAGCGCATGCCGGTCGGACTCTGCTGCATCGAGTCGCTTTGAGAGCTTCTCGATCTGCATGACGAAAGTTTTTGTCTGCTCGGTAGTGGCGTGCGATAGTTGCTTTACTGTCTGGGCTGACTCGCGGTTGAGCTCAGAGATCTGTTTGATAGCTTCCATGCAGTCTGCCAGAAGCTGCTCTGCTTTCTCTTCATTCATGGTTTTTTGACTTTAAGAGTTCCATTAACATTTTTATCTGCTCGTCCTTTGTGGCCAGCTGATCTTGCAGGATCTTTATGGTTTCCTTATTTTCGTTTATAATCTGCTTCCGGCCAAACTTATTCTGGTTGCCATGTATCACATCACCTGTTCTGCTCTCTATAACTCCAAAAAACGTATTTGGAGATATAGCAAATTTTTCGCAAATCGGCTTTACTAATCGTATTGGTAGAGACTGACGCTCGAAAGCCAGCTTTAATCCGTCTAAGGACATATCCAGCTCAGAAGCAACATCAGAAAGTGAAATTTTTGCTGTTTTACATAAATCTCGTAACTCGTCGTAATTCATATAGTTATGCGGTTTTTATGGTTTTGTATTCCTATTTTTTTAGGAAAATTTTTCCGAATTTGTTTGGAAGTTCCGAAAATAATTAGTACCTTTGCACCACAAATTTACGAAAAAATAACAGAATTACCAAATTTTTTTGATATTTTTATGGAAAAAATTTTACAGCAGGTGAGTATGATTCACTACAAAGAGTTCCGCAAAAAGGCTATGGATCGATGCGGATGGACGGCTTCTCAGTACGCCAACCGGATCTCCGGTAACACAAAATTGACTCCTGCAGAGCGAGAAGTGCTGCAGACGATCGTAGATAAGCTGAAAGAGGAGAACGCAATCGACAAGCAGTAGTCCCGGTGTTGTATCGATGCCGGTTCGCGATTAGTCTAAGGTTGAACATAAAAACACAAAACATCATGAAGAAAAATGTATTCAAATTAACTGAGAGCGGTTTGCTCCAGCCTGTTGGTTATTTTACACTCAAGTCAAGAGAAGAGATCTTGACAATATATAAGTCTGATAGATATTTTAAGTCGGACTTTGTTACAATACATCCATCTTTGGCGCAGAAGATCAAAGAAAGCGATCTGAATACAAGTATATTAAGGAGGGTGGAAATCCTTAAGAAAAATGGTTATTACGTTTCACTATAAAACAATGTAAGTTATGACAATCGAAGAAAGAGCCCGGAAATGTGCAGTTGAGAAAGGCATAACAGATAACTGCATAACAGATGACGGAATGAGATGTATCGAAATCGGGTATAAGTGCGGAGCAACCGATCAACGTAAGATTGACATTGAAAAGTCTTGTGAGTGGCTTCGTAAAATTGGAGCATTCTCAACCCTATCATTTCACGACGAAGAAGGCGTGAGTCAAGAGGTTTATGAGGATATGTTCCGTAAAGCTATGGAGGACTAAGATATGGAGTATTTTAAGGAAGGTACTATTTGTCCACACAGAACTGACGAATTCAAAGTAGGATGCTTTTGCGAGTTCTGTGATTATGTAGCGACTATTGATACAAACAATAATGTGCAATGTCAATTTAATGATATAATGGAGGAAGAGGAATGAAAGTAAGATTTGAACTAAACATTGACGAGATTATCAATTGCTCAATTTTCCCTTGCAACGATGATGCCGTGTTTTTGGGAGAACAAGCCAAAGACAAGACATTCCTCTTCGTTGATAAGTTGAGCGGAGATATGCAAGCAGTCGTATGTATTACCCCCGCATCCGAGAATAACAGGTTTGCTTGTACTAATACATTATTCATTCCTAAAAACGCAGTCATCATTGACGACGAAGAAAAGGAGGTAGATAGTAAGCACGAATCATTGATGTTGCATATACAGGATTGTTGCGACAAGGTATGCAATACTGTACAGAGTTTCGATGCACACAATGCCGAAAGATACAATCTTGCAATGGAAGGTTTGAAAGGCGTATCTGACCAGATTGCAGAAGGAATCAGTAGCGGATCTGGTATCAGCGAGAAGACATTACTCTCAGCACTTAACATCGTAACTGATAACAGAAAGGCATAACGTATGACACACGAACAATTCCTCCAGACCGTGCGCCTTATGCGCCACTGGCAAAGAGAGTTCTTCCGGACAAGGAGCCAGGAAGCGCTCGAGCGCTCTAAAGACTTTGAAGCAAAAGTCGATGCTTATATTGCATCTATCTACGAACCAGTACTTAAATTTGACTAATCATGACACGCTTACAAGATCTCGCAATTATCAAAGTAACTAATACAGCAGCTCACCCGGACGCTCCAGGTGCCTACATATCCGAGCTAAAGTATGTATACGTGGGACAGCACATCGGATTTGATGCTACGGACAAAATAGGCCATGCAGAAGTGTATGATCTGCGCATGGCTCAGCTGCTCAGCATTGATCTCGAGCATAACTTCTCTATGTTTGAATTTGAGGTAATTAAGCTGGGATAATTATGTATATCTGGAACATTATAGAGAATGATCGTTATCATGAGATCCGGGTGGAGATCCGGAGCTGCACGCTGCACCAGCTGTGCGAGCTGGCCGACCGGATAGATCTGGGAATGGGGTGCGTAGACGTGCTCCGATTCTTCGGATATTCCGGAAGGCTGTATATCCGTCTGAATGAGCATCTGTATAACGTAGATCGGAAAGAGATCCGCAACGAGCTGCAGAAGATAATCAATCTGATAGAACTGGCCGTATGAAACCGGAAGCAGCTATAGAAATGCTGACGAAGCAGGTGCTGTTCCGGGCGCAGAAAGGCAAGAACCAGGAGTATACCCTGGCGCTGCAGGATGCCGTAAACTCCATCATCGAGCTCTACAACCGGGAAGAGAAGCTCCGGCAGGAAATGCACGATCTGCAGGAGGATTATCAGACTATTTGCTCGCTCTACCGGGAAGCGTCTGCTCGAGTAGATCTTCTCATCGACGTAGTGCACGGACGTTTCGTAGATAACGCACGTATGCTCCGTACAAGCAAGATCTTCGTAGGAATGCTGGAGAAGCAGCTATACGAAACGGAAGATCCGGGCAGAGAGCAGCTGCTGCTGCAGCAGATAAGCGAGCAGCAGACTCTGCAGCAGGAATATATACGCAATATAAACTGCCTGTACCTGACTCATGTAAAGATATTCGGAGAGCAGGAGATATTAAGCATTTTTGAAGAGATCCACAAGATCCAATCACACGAATAAATTATGGCAATAAAGAAAATTGACACATCGGACATCCAGAAGCCGGATGAAGATCTGCACGACTTCTATACGGTAACCGGAGGATCCGGAGGAGTAAAGATCAAGTTCGATAAGCTGCTCCTATGCAACCGGCTCCGCAAGCTGGGCTTCGCTCGATACGACCAGAGCGACGGCAAATTTGAGTTTGTACGCCTGGAGGACGGCAAGATTAAGCTGACATCCGTAACGGCTATAAAAGACGCTTTCGAGGACTTCCTGCTCACCTTACCGGATAAGACCGTAAAATATACATATACCACTAATGAGGACGGAGAGAAGATCACTAACACTGCGTCTACAGTTATCACTGGCTACAGACTGCTCGAGATCTTCTACAGCTGCATGGATACGTACTTCGGCTCTCTCCTCGATCGTCTGCGCCCTAATCGCCCTATCGAGCTGATCCAGGACACTCCGGACGCTAAGTTCGTATACTATAACAACTGCATAGTAAAGGTAACGCGAGACGGATTCCAGAAGCTGCCATACGACAAGCAGGAGGAGGGCTATATATGGGAGAGCAATATGCTCGACAGAGACTTTGATGAGAATAACGGAACCGGAGAGTTCGAGACATTCGTACAGAACATCTGCGGACGCAAGCAGGATCGCGTAAACTCGCTTATGACGATGCTCGGCTATCTGATGCACGACAACTACGACTGCAACCTCCGGGCGGTGCTGCTGACGGACGTAAACCAGGACGATACGACCGGTACGAAAGCTGCAGGCGGTACAGGTAAGGGATTGCTCGGCAAGGCGCTCGCACACATGCTCAACAGAGACGTAAAATCAGATACCAGGTACAGAGCTATCCCGGGCAAGGGATTCGACGCTCACAGCGAGACTCGTTACCAGCTGGCCGACATATCTACTCAGCTGATCCACATCGAGGATCTCGATCATAACTTCGATATATCCAGCCTGTATAACGACATCACGGATGGCGCTACATTCCGCAAAATGTACCAGGGCTCAAACATACACATGACGAAGTTTATGCTATCAGTGAATCACACGATCCGCATCGACAGCAGCTCTGATAAACGTCGTATCTATATCTTCGAGCTCTTCAACCACTACGACGAGAACTTTACTCCGCTGGATGATTTTAAGCACATGCTGTTCGGCCGGGAGTGGACGACCAGAGACTGGAACCAGTTTGATACGTTTATGATCCGCTGCATAAGCCGGTATCTCCGGTATGGAGTAGAAGCTGCAGAAGTGATCAACTACGGCGATCGCCGGATCAACGAGGTATTTGCCAACCGGGAAGACTTCTTGTATTACTTCCAGGACGAAGTGCTCCGCTGCCTAAAGAGCAAGGACAGAAAGCTCGACAAGGACGAATCATGGAATAAGTTTATCGAGAAATATCCTATATATAACAACAGAAAGGACAGATATAACTTTACTCGACTCCTGCAGTCTTATATGGATCTGAAGGGAGTAAAATACAGGAGCGGACGAGGGCACGACTCTCGGCATTTCATTCTGGATCCACTTCCAGAAGGAAAGCAACAAGAGCTCGAATTTAAGACAGATCCGGAACCTTAACCAATTCTGCTACTACTTTTATTCGTGTGTGTGCGCTTAGCAGTGATGCTGGGCGCACATTTTTTTTTGTCTCCGGGAAAGGGGCGCGATGGGGCTGTTTTTCGCGCTTTGGGCTCTAATTTTGCAAATTATGTTCCGATTTTTGCCGTAGAGATTGACGCAAAATTTAGCTCCATTTTTATTTGTTATTGATTTAGAGCAATTTACGAAAAAAGTTTGGACGGAAAGATTGACGCAAAACATATAGAGATTGACGCAAAACATATAAAGATTGACGCAAAAACGGAGTATTCGCGGAGAAGATTGACGCAAAAACATATTAGATTGACGCGCCCTGCGTCAATCTTGCGTCAATCTTGCGTCAATCTCCGAAAAAAGATTGACGCGCACTTAACTCGCTACAATACAACGAATTACGAAAAAATCGGCGCAAAAATCTGCGTCAATCTCAAAATCGCTGCAACGCACTAAAAATCATCGCGTTACGCCATTTTGCGTCAATCGCGTCAATCTTTTTGGAACATTTTGGAAAACTTTTTTTTGCAGAACTGCTTATTTTTGGCGAAAATCACCGGAAAAAGGCCGGGGAAAAGTGCTTGCGTATGCGCGCGCGTAAGAGAATACGCATGCACATACATCGCACGCATTGCACCTCAAAGAATAAATAGAGTGCTCCGGAAGTATCTCCGGAAAATAAAAATGGAGTCCCGTCCAAACTTTTTGCCGTTTTTGCTTGCTTATATCAGATTATTGCAGTAACTTTGCAAGCGGATCACAAAAACAAACCTTATGAACAAACCGAAACCCTTCTTAATCACCAGCTTCGAGCTCGCCGAAAAGCTGAATGTATCGGAGCGGACAGCTCTCCGGTATATGCAGCGTATGCGCAAAGAGCTCGGATTGCCTAAACGCTGCTTACTAAAGCGAAGCGACGTATACGCATACTTCAAAATCCCGGAATAAACCTATAGGTTAATTACACTAACAGCGCTCTCACTTTCACAGGTGGGGGGCGCTGTTTTTATGCTATCCAGCATAATTTGGCCGTTCGCTGGCGTTATAACGTGCTTTTGTTGGACTCTATCAGATGCGAAAAAAGCGGTAACTTTGCAGCGCTTTAAGGTACAAAAAAGATTCATGGAAATTAGCATCATCATAGCAATAGCAGCAGCTGCCTACATCCTGGCAGCCGGCAAGAAGCAACAGGAACAAGACCTCGAGCAGCAGGAACTGGAGGAAGCACTGCAGGAAGCTGCAGAGCTGGCGCAGCTCGAGCGGACGGAAGCGACGGATCTTGCCATCAGCTTCCGACTGTCGATCTCCTCGATAGCCGATACGCTGTGGAACTGCTTTGCTACGTGGACTATTACCAACAACGGCAGCCAGACCTACTACGTAAGCGACATCCGCTCTACGTTCTCTCTTGCCGGCTACAAAGTAAATACCTGGATCCCCGGGAACCGCGATATGGTGCTGATCAAGCCCGGGGAGACGAAGAAGATCCACTGCTCCGTAAACGACAAGAAGCTCTGGGCAACGGCTAAGACATGCAGCATCGTCAGAGACGCTATCCTGGCGAAGCTGGGAGTAGAGAAGCTCAGCCAGTGGGACTTCAACTATACGCCCGGCAAAAAGCAGGCGCTCAGCTCGCTTATCTACGTAGACAGCACCTCATTCAAGCTCTCGTCGCCCTATGCGGACGCGGAGAACACTATAGACATCACATCGGAAATTCCGTCGGCGCTCGAATATCTGCAGTCAGTAAAGGTATACGAGAGGTTCGGCAGCAACGCTCAAGACTGGAAATGAAACGCAAAAGCAATAAGAAACTCGCCTGGGGGCTCTTCTCCCTTACAGCTGCAGCCATATACTTCAAGCATAGAATCGACTCTATCGCCATCAGCCTGCGCAACGTGTCGCTCGTTTCTGTGGATCAGAACAGCAAGACTGCAGCTCTTAATCTTGTTGTATCGGTACGCTATCCGCTTCCGTTCAACACCTATGCAAAGCGACTCACCGGCACTCTCTACATCCAGGGTGCAAGAGTAGCAACTATCGACACGATTGTAAACCGCTACCTGCAGCCGGATGGAGAGAACATCATCAATATCCCTGTTACGATCAACTATCAGCAGCTGGCTCAGGGCGTATGGGCAAACATTCAGACCGGCAACGTCCGCACGCTGCTGATCCAGCTCGACGCTCGCCTTACTACGAATATCCTGCCGATCTCTATTCACAAAACGCTCACCTGGGAGGACATGCTCTCATGAAACAGGCAACCGGAATAAACGACCTGCTTGCGTTCGGCGACAATCGCCAGGTAGTCCGCAACGTGATTCGCTGCTACGAACAGTGGCGCGACATGCCGGCAGATATAGTGCAGGAGCTCCGGGGATTAGACGTAGAAGACCAGTGCAGAAGTATCTTTGCGTACCTTGTGGCTAACACTAACTATCTGCTGGATCCGGCAGGCGTACAGTATATAAAAAGCCCGGCACGACTGCTCAAAGACGGAGCCGGAGACTGCAAGAGTCTGACGCTGTTTATAGCCAGCTGTCTGCATTGCCTGGGGATCCGGCATACCATCCGGTTCGTAAACTTCGACGGAGGCCTGCAGTATACGCACGTATATCCGATAGCCTACCGGGAAGACGGATCGCCGATCATCCTCGACGCTTGCGAAATGGACGCAACCGGCCAGCCTATTTTCAACTACGCTCGGCCATTCAAGAAAAAGAAAGAATTTAGCTACAACTAAACATGGCAAACAAGCTCAAAATATATGCGTGCTCCGGCGTGGGCGATCAGCAGCAGGCTCCGGCCAGCTACTGGCTCGACGGAACCAGATCCGTCAGCAATACGCAAGCTGTAAACAATCTTCTCTCGATCATCAATCTGCTGCTCTCGGAGCTGCAGCTCCAGCTGACCGAAGAGGAGATCCTGGAGCGATACAACCAGCTCGACTACTATGCAGTAGCTCTGCGCCTGGCTCAGCGCTACTACGACAGCGACGAGCGCCTGGCAGCTGCCGGCAACGTGCTCGGCTACTACTGCGAGAACGGCGCTTTCTCCTGCTCGAGCTTCGACGATCTGGAGCGCTCCGAACATCTGGAGAAGACGTATCAGATCATCGTACAGGACATCGACATCAACAACACGTACAGCATTGCACCGGAGCTTAGCAAATGGTGGGCGCAGAACGTAGTAGATCTAAACCGGGTAGGACTGACGGAGCAGGAGCAGCAGGCTATCGAGCAAGCTACGGAGGGCGTGGGAGCCGTTACCGGCGATCTGGCCACGTATCTCAACGACGCAAAGTCGTATTTCCTCTATACTTTCATCCCGGAAGCAGAGATCAAGAGCTGGCCGAAAGCTATCCAGCAGAAGCGCAAAAAGCAGCTCGAGATCTACAACTACTGCTTGCCGATCTATAAGGAGCTGGGCGGATCGGAAGACATGATGCAGCGCATTATCCGCTCTTCGATCATCAGCACCTTTAAGCTAACTCCGGAAGCAGTACTGCGCCGGATCAAGGAGGGCAAAGCTGCAGAACCGTACAGCGTAAGCGGCGTAGGTATTGCTACGGAAGTAATTATAGCGATCATTTCTGCAGTAGTAACTCTCGTTACGACGGCGATAACGCTCATTCTCCAGTGTGTAGCGCAAGTGTCTGTAGCCAAATATGCAGTACCGACAGACGCTGAGATGGGCATCCCGGAGGACGAGGACTTCGCACAATTCACGGCACAGAACAACAGCAAGAATCTGCTGATCATCGGAGCAGCTATCCTCGGCTTCCTGCTCCTCAAGAAGAACAAACGTAAACGCAAATAATATGGCAAAACCGACTCTCGCTCAAATTACGGCATCGCCGCTCGATTATCTTTATATCTTCGCCCCGGACAGCTTTCTGCAGCAGCTCGGCAGCAAGGTAGGCAACATCATCTACAAAAAGAAGAAGAACCAGGAGAAGCTGCTCAACACGCTGGCCGTACAGAACGGATCTACGTATTCCGACTATGCAGCTGCTATCTCGCAAGCTATCCAGACATCGTTCGGCATGACTCCGGCGCAGATCCTCATCGCTCTGGCGCAGGGCAAGAACGTAGCCGGCAAGGACTGGTCTGCAGGCGTATACGGCGTAGGCGATCCGCTCCACGACAAACTGACCACTTACGTAGGCGATTACTCCGTATCTGTAGGATCCAACGGAAAGATCGTAAACAGCAGCACCGGCGCTGCTCTCCCCGGACAGACAGCTATCTACGCAACCGACGCAACCGGCAAGACGTATCTGCAGGGCTATGCGGCTACGCAGAACGGAACGATCTTCACCAGCTTACGCGACTCGAACGGCGGCGCATTCTACGCTAACACGATGGGCACGGCAACCAGCCAGACTTACGCCAGCGGCAAGAAGTACGACCAGAGCAAGGCTGCATCCGTATGGGAAGCTATCTTGACTTACGCCCCCTACGCCATGCAGATTATCCAGTGGATTGTATCGCTTTTCACCGGCGGCCAGACTACTCTGATCACGGCAGCAAATACGGTTCCGTCGCAGGAAGAGTTTACTTACAACTCCGGTATTTCGTCGAACGAACTGCTGCTCCTGGTAGGCGGCGGAGCTGCGCTCTACGCCCTTACGAAGTAACATCCCTCGCATGTGTGTTATTTATATTTAGGAATCAAAGAATTGTCGAACAGAAAAGTCTTCTAAATTATGGCAAAGCTCAAAATGATGAAGATGCCTAAGGCTCCCAAAGCAACCGCTTCCGTAGAAGCTAAGCAGGGCTACCTCAAGCGTCTGGCTGAAGTAAAGAAAGAAAATCGCCGCCGTGAAGCTATCAACAAGAAGAGCGATATGCTCTCCGCTAAGATCGCTAAGGCTCGCGCATCGTTCCGCAAGTAATTGCAACCGGCTGCCGGGACGGATCTCCGGCAAAATCAATCAACCAATTAACAATTAAACATTTTACAAAACAATGGCAAAAAGTCTTTTTAAGAAGAAGAGCATCATGGATAGCCTTGTAAACGTAGGTGTAGGCGGCGCTGCAAACGTAGCTATCGACTACGCATGGTCTGCACTCGGCCAGTCCGTTGCTTCTCTCGAAGAATACAAAAACATCATCAAGGTTGCCGGCGGCGCTATCGTTGGCTCTATGGTAACCAGCAAAGTAGCTCGCGCTGCAGCTGACGGCGTAGCTACCGTAGGCGTAGCAAACCTTATCGCAGGTCTTATGGGTACCGAAGAAAACAGCACTTCTGGTCTTCCTGCAGGCACCATCGGCCGCGTACAGGCAGGCAATCCGTATTTCGGTAAAAAAAAAAGTGAGCGCGGCTTCACTGTAAGCGACGCTTTCATCAACAAGTAAGTTTCACCCCAACACTAAATTTCACAACAAACAATTATGAATAGTCTCATTAAGAAAGAGCGCTTCGATAAGGTATACTCCCTCATCAGCGCTTCTGCAGCAGCAGGCAAGGTACATCCGGAAGAGTCTTACCTCCGTATGTCGCTCCCCATCCTCGGCGGTAAGTCCGCTTATACTTTCAATCCTAAGGCTGAGTCCAGCTATCCGGCTGACCGTGCTCTCGATCGTAACGACGTTTTCGTTATCAACCAGATGGGCTTGTTCGTTACCCTGCGTAACAACACCAACCCCCAGGTAGAGAAGCACTTTACCTTCGTTCCTGTAAACGACGGTACTCACCCCTCTATCTATCCGGAAGGCTTCACTACCGAAGCTCTCAACGCCCTCTATAACGGTTCGATCCAGTGGCTCCAGGACAACCAGGTTATGATGAGCGACTATCCGGTGCTCAAGTTCAAGTACATCCCGGAGACCCAGGGTGCATTCGTTCTCAACTCTACCGACCAGGCAGTAGCTGAGTACGTACAGCCGCAGTTCTCCCTCGACAAGGCTTGCGCTCTCCAGATCCCTCGCATCACCGTAGCTGGTACGCGCGACACCAAGATCAACCTCGCATTCGACGCTTCCGGCCTTGCGTTCCCCACTACCGAGGGCTGGACTCCGTACCTCACTCTCTTGATCGACGGTTTCCTCATCAAGGGCGGCTGCGAGTACTTCGACGGCAACAACGCATTCGGCGCTGTAGTAGGCCAGTGGTAATTACCTAACGTTCCATCATCCTCAGTTAGGGCGGCGTGCTCCCCGGAGGGCATTGAGTTGCTCGCCGGCGAGCACGCCTTATTTTTTCTTCAACTAATCAACGAATATGAAAATTTGTCAAAATATAGATCTTGTACAGATCAAAGTACAATCGAACCGTAGCCAGTCAGACTCGCACGGACTCACATATTATTTTCCGAAAAGCGTAAGCTGGGCTAACGAAGTCGTACAGAAAATCGTAGTAGCTGCTCCTACCGGCGGTCATTTGCCGTCCTCTCAAACAAAGGTATATAGATACCCAAAGTCTCCGATCGACGGCTCTTATATATATAACCAGAAAGATTATACCCAAACCGTAATCGATCATCTGGAAGCCACAGGACAGCAGGGAATTTATTTTGACATCTACAGGAAAGACGGAAGCGCCCTTACTAAAGATCTATCCGTTCTGTCTCTCCTTTCCACGAACAACCAGGTATTCGAGATCAACGCAAAGCTCGACCTGGAACAAACCTGCATTCACATTCCCGGCAAGCTGGCAAACGACGGCGTAATATGGATCTACGTATTTTACGGCGGCCATGATGATGCAGCCTGGGAATATCCGAAAGAGAACATCACCGTACAAATTCCGCTGACGGCTATGCAGCGCATGTCGTTCGCTGATATTATCAACAACTACGTACATATCCAGCCGAACCGAATCAGAGGTATATATGTATGGGATATAAATACTCCAAGCATTTCAGACGGACGTATAACACAATTTGCTGGATCTCAATCTGCTGTCTGCCTTACGCTCCGCGACTTTAATCAGACGTATATTGTACGAAGCGTAATCGACGAAGTAATCGGCATGAATGGAATCCGTTCTCTCAAAGAGATTTACGCTCCCAAGCGCAATCACCTCTACTTCGATCACGACATCGACTTCGACAATTCTTTTATCGAGAATCTTTACGAAGAGCTCGCTACGACAGCAACCATTATTTTTGAATACTAATTTACACCAGAATATATGAATAAGAAATTATCCGGAGCCCAGGCGCTCCTCGTTCCGATCACTCGAGTAGGACGCAACTATCTTCCTTTCTCAGAGAATCTTCGCAACCGCTACATTAAGTACATCGACGCAGTTCCGACAGCTCACCTCCCGGAGACGAGCGTAACCGGCGTAACCAGCTTTATGAACATGTCGATCTCTATCGCCGACAAAGTAGGTAACGCTATCGTCATGCGAGATCTTCCGCTCAATCGCATGAATTACGAAGAGACGTTCGGACAGCGCCAGCCTATCGCACGCGAGATCTCCCTGCAGAACAGCTACATTACCGTAACAGAATCTGCTCAAGTAGGCAAGTCTGTTCTGCTTGTGTTCTGGTTCGATCTTCCTGAATACAGCCAGCGTAACACTACCGACGAGATCCTGGTGGACGGCCTTTCTATTCCGATCACCTCTGCAGTATATCGCAACCAGCTCCCGGACTCCCTTACGATGGCCGGCAAGCGTTTCCGCTCTATCCTGTTCCAGTCGGTGGGCGTTACCCCGGACTATGCAACCGGCGTAGACTATACCGACGCACAGAACTTGTATCTGACTCTCCGCAAGGGTAGCTACAACGTGCTGGAGAACGTACCTTTGTCGCTCCTCTATCAGATGTGGCAAGTAGACAAGATCCAGTTCGCTAACATGATCTTCGACTTCCAGTCTTCCTACATTATCGTAGGTGGTGCCGGTACGTATACGAATCCGGTAGGCAAGTCGGTATTCCTCAATTTTGTGTACGAAAAGTAAGGAGGGTGGAAGATGGAAGCAATTACTAATTGGCCGAAGCTGGAGCAGTGGATCCGCATGCAGAATCTTGTAAGATGGATCATTTCTTACGACAAAGTAGATGCCGGAGAAAAGCCCTCTCGAGTGCTCTGCAACACCTTCAAGGAAAACAACCTGGAAGAGAATCTGAAATATACCGAAAACTGTCTCAACTACTCGAAGGGCGCTCGCCTGTATATTCGCGGATGGAGATCCGACAACGGAACAACCTCCCCGGCATACGCAGAGATCCAGTTTGGAGGAGACGAGCAGCAGGGCATCAGCATGCAGGCTATCCAGCAGATGATCGGCGCTACTCAAGCTCAGCCGTCGTTCAACAAAGAGCAGCTGATGAAAGATATTCGACAGCAGGTAGAAAACGAGTTCGAGCGCAAGGAGCTCGAGCGACAGAAGAAGGAGATCGAAGAAGAGCGCAAGGAGCTGGCAGAGCAGCGTAACTCCGCTCTCGGACTCCTGGCTAACTATCTTGCACCGGTTGCACAGGCGCTCGCCGGTAAGATCTCCGCTCCTATCACCGGCATACAGACCGCAGGCGGCACTGTAGA